>NZ_JBAMDJ010000016.1:0-135833 GCF_036961705.1 Pseudomonas sp. 3JA | reverse complement strand
CGCGTTCGGCTTTCGGGACGCAGAGCGTCCGGGGCTGCATTCCCACGCGGAGCGTGGGAACGATCTCCAACCGAAGCGCCTGGTTTTAGCCCTGGACCGGAACGCCCTTGAGGTACGGTGCCGGTTCAGCCCCGAGGTTGTTGAGCATGCGCTCGCTGTACCAATCCACGAAGTTCACCACGCCGAACTCATAAGTCTTGGAGTACGGGCCTGGCTGGTAGGCGGTGGAGTTGATGCCGCGCTGGTTTTCTTCGGCCAGGCGACGGTCCTGGTCGTTGGTGGCGTCCCAGACCTGGCGCATGCGCGCCACGTCGTAGTCCACGCCTTCGACCGCGTCCTTGTGCACCAGCCACTTGGTGGTGACCATGGTTTCCTGGGCGCTGATCGGCCACACGGTGAACACGATGATGTGGTCGCCCATGCAGTGGTTCCATGAATGCGGCAGGTGCAGGATGCGCATCGAGCCCAGGTCCGGGTTCTTGATGCGGCCCATCAGCTTGGCGCAGCCTTGCTTACCGTCCATGGTCATCGACACGGTGCCCTTGAGCAGCGGCATGCGCACGATGCGGTTGCGCAGGCCGAAACTGGCGTGGGCGTAAGGGATCTTCTCGGCTTCCCACGCGGCGGCGGAGGCGGCCACGTGGTCCTTGAACGCCTGGTCGGCGCGCGGGTCGGTGATGTCGTCCCATTCCAGCAGGGTCTTGAGCAGTTCCGGGTGCGCGCCGCCGCAGTGGTAGCACTCGCGGTTGTTTTCCAGGACCAGCTTCCAGTTGGCTTTTTCCATCAAGGTGGTTTGCACCGCCACCTTGGTGTTTTCCATGTCGTAGGGTTCCATGTAATGGGCCAGGGTCGACAGGAAGTCATCGATGGCCGGCGGGTTCTCCGCCAGGCTGATGAAGATGTAGCCACCGGCGGTCTTCACGTTCACGGGTTTCAGGCCGTACTGTTTCATGTCGAAGTCGGCGCCCATTTCGGTGCCGGCGAACAGCAGGCGACCGTCCAGTTCGTAGGTCCACTGGTGGTAATGGCAAACCAGTTTGGCAACCTTGCCCTTGTCGCTGGTGCACAACCGCGAGCCACGGTGACGACAGACGTTATGGAACGCGTGCACTACGCCGTCGGCGCCGCGAATCACGATGATCGGGTTCTTGCCGACTTGCAGGGTCAGGTAGTTACCCTTGGTCGGGATTTCGCAGGTCATGCCGGCGATCAACCATTCCTTCTGGAAGATTTCCTGCATGTCGATATCGAACAGACGCTCATCGCTGTAGAACGGCTGAGGCAACGAGAACGTGCGCTCGCGTTCCTGTAGCATCTGTGCGGTGGCCTTGCGTGCGGGTTCCAGCGGATCGCCCAGGCTCAGGGTAGTGGTGACGTCCATCGTTTTATCCTCATGGCCCTCTACGTGACCATCAAAAAGTGGCTGATCGGTTGTGCTACGCAAGGCAGAAAATTGTGTTTGTCTGTGGGAGCGAGTGTGGGGCCGCGCAGGGGCCGAACCTTATCCATGGGCGACATGGCCCAATCTGTTCCCGACGCGCAAGCCCCGGTAGTTAAGGGCTGGTCGCGATAAGTATGTGAATGTCGCAGATAGGTAAATGGCCGTTCAGGCGCCTGCGCACAATCGCCAACATGAAGGCCGGCAGTCGGCCGTGGAGATCAGCATGTCCAATAACTTCCTGAACCCGGTCACGACCCAGACCTGGGCCAATGGCCGACATATCGTACGTTGCGTCAAAGTCATCCAGGAAACCTGGGATGTGCGCACGTTCTGCTTCATGGCCGACCAGCCAATCATGTTCTTTTTCAAGCCGGGGCAGTTTGTCACCCTGGAGCTGGAAATCGAAGGCCAGCCGATCATGCGCTCCTACACCATCTCCAGTTCGCCGTCGGTGCCCTACAGTTTTTCGGTGACCATCAAGCGCGTGCCGGGGGGCAAGGTTTCCAACTGGCTGCACGACACCCTGCATGAAGGCCAGGAGCTGGCGGTGCACGGGCCGGTGGGGTTGTTCAACGCCATCGATTTCCCGAGCCCGAAAGTCCTGTACCTGAGCGGTGGCGTGGGGATCACACCGTGCATGTCCATGGCGCGCTGGTTCTACGACACCAACGCCAATGTCGACATGACCTTTATCCACAGCGCCCGCTCGCCCAAGGACATCATCTACCACCGCGAGCTGGAACACATGGCGTCGCGGATCGACAACTTCAGCCTGCACCTGATCTGCGAAAAACATGGCCTGGGTGAGCCCTGGGCCGGGTATCGCGGTTATCTGAACCACAAGATGCTGGAATTGATGGTGCCCGACTTCCTCGAACGCGAAGTGTTCTGTTGCGGCCCGACCCCGTACATGACCGCGGTCAAGCGCCTGCTGGAAGCGGCTGGCTACGACATGAAGCGTTATCACGAGGAATCCTTCGGCGCTACACCACCGGAAGCCCGCGCCGACGCCGTGGAGCAAGCCGAACAGGCTGCCGACGCGCCGGAAGTCGATGCGGCGGACCTGCACCTGGTGGAGTTCACCTCCTCTGGCAAGAGCATTCGCGTGGGACCGGGCGAAACCGTGCACGCTGCGGCTGCCAAGCTCGGCATGATGATCCCCAAGGCCTGCGGCATGGGCATCTGTGGCACCTGCAAGGTGTTGAAGCTAGGCGGGGAAGTGGAGATGGATCACAACGGCGGGATCACCGAGGACGACGAGGCCGAGGGCTACATCCTGTCGTGCTGCAGCGTGCCGAAGGGGGATGTGCGGATCGAGTTCTGATCCTGCAGTGAGCCCCCTGTGGCGAGGGAGCTTGCTCCCGCTCGGCTGCGTAGCAGTCGTCGCTTCTGAAATCTGGGGGCTGCTGCGCAGCCCAGCGGGAGCAAGCTCCCTCGCCACAAAAGTCCCAAAGCCACCCGGGCTTTGGGAGTCGCCTTAAAGGCTCATCACTTCCCGAATATCCGCCGCCAATTCCCTTACCCGCGCCTCTTCGGTATCCCACGAGCACATGAACCGCGCGCCGCCCTTGCCGATGAAGGTGTAGAAGCGCCAGCCGCGAGCGGTCAGCGCGGCGATGGCCGGTTCCGAGAGTTGCAGGAACACGCCATTGGCCTGGACCGGGAACATCAGTTCCACGCCGGGAATGTCGCTGACCAGCTCTGCCAGCAATTGGGCGCAGTGGTTGGCGTGGCGGGCATGCTTGAGCCAGGCCTGGTTTTGCAGCAAACCGACCCAGGGCGCGGAGAGGAAACGCATCTTCGATGCCAGTTGCCCGGCCTGTTTGCAGCGGTAGTCGAAGTCCACGGCCAGGTCGTGATTGAAGAACAGGATCGCTTCACCCACCGCCATGCCGTTTTTCGTACCGCCAAAGCACAACACGTCCACACCGGCCTTCCAGGTCAGGTCGGCCGGGGAGCAGCCGAGGAAGGCGCAGGCGTTGGAAAAGCGCGCGCCGTCCATGTGCAGGTTCAGCCCCAGTTCCTTGCAGGTGACGCTGATGGCGCGGATTTCTTCCGGGGTGTAGACACTGCCGACTTCCGTGGCCTGGGTCAGGGTCACGACCCGGGGCTTGGGGTAGTGGATGTCCTGGCGCTTGAGGGCGATCTCGCGGATCGACTCGGGGGTCAGCTTGCCGTTTTCAGTGCGCGCGACCAACAGTTTGGAACCGTTGGAGAAGAACTCTGGCGCGCCACATTCGTCGGTTTCGACGTGGGCGGTTTCCGAGCAGATCACGCTGTGGTAACTCTGGCACAGCGACGACAGCGCCAGGGAGTTGGCCGCCGTGCCATTGAACGCGAAGAACACTTCGCAGTCGGTTTCGAACAAGGCCCGGAAATCATCCGCCGCGCGATGGGTCCACTCGTCGTCACCGTAGGCGCGCTGGTGGCCCTGGTTGGCTTCTTCCATGGCGGCCCAGGCTTCGGGGCAAATGCCGGAATAGTTGTCGCTGGCAAACTGTTGACTCTTGTCGGTCATGGCCTTGCTCCTTGAATAGAGAGTCCTGGGTAAAGAGATCCCTGGCGGAATGCCTGGATGGGGCGTTCCATGGTTCGGCGTGTTTGGGTCCACAGCGCCGTGGTCGATACTGGTGCGCACTTTACCCAAGATTAGCGGGGGAACACACCGGATGTTGCTGTCAGAAAGTCACAAGGTCTTCGGGCCGCTATACACATGAGCCGGCGTGACGGCGCCCTGGACCTGCTCAAGTGGCTGGCTCTTTTGTCGATGGTCCTCGATCATCTGCGATATGTCGGTTTTTCCGTCGATTGGTTGTATGTGCCAGGACGGTTGGCGTTCCCGTGGTTCTGCCTGGCGATGGCGGCGAACCTGGGGCGCGGTGGAACCCACGTCGCTCCATGGCGTTACCTGGGCTGGTTGCTGCTATTCAGTGCCGTCAGTGAAATCCCTTACCGCTTGTTCATTCCCGACCCCACCACCCTGAATGTGATGCCAACCCTGGTGTTGGGGTTGTTGGTGGCGCGCTGCTGGCAGACGCCCACCCTGGAGGCGCGGTGCCTGGCCGCGATGGCGTTGCTATTGGCGGCGCTGTTTTCGTCGCGGCTGATGTTCGGGTTCTTCGGTGTGCTGCTGCCGCTGGCCGCGCTACTGGTGTTGCGCCGACCCTGGTATTTCGCGGCTTTGCCAGGGGTAGTCTGCGTGGCGGCCAATCAATGGCGAGTGTTGTATGGCGCGGCGTGGCTGGGGGATGCGGTGGCGCTCTGGGGGTTGTTGGCTTGCCTGATCGCGCCGGGGCTTGGGTGGGTGGTTTTGCGACAGGCCGGTCGTTTTCATCCTCCAGCGATGCGGCGTTGGGCGTATGGCCTTTATCCGGCGCATTTTCTGGTGTTGCTCGTGGTTCGCCAGATCGCCGCATAACCCCTTGTGGCGAGGGAGCTTGCTCCCGCTGGGCTGCGAAGCAGCCCCAAGGCCTGAGAATACGATTTGTCAGGTCCACCGCGTTTGCCGGTTTTGCGACTGCTTCGCAGTCGAGCGGGAGCAAGCTCCCTCGCCACAGGGTCGGTGTTCCATTCCATTTGAGTGCATGTCGTAAACGCACCTTTGCGTGGCGTCCATAGGCATTTGACATGCCTGCGCCAGCCATACCATCGCATCCAAAGGGCACGACCGAACGGTCCGTGCCTCACCGAGACGAAAGGCGCACCGCCGCCGCTGGGAGAGACGCGATGTTCAGCAAGCAAGACCAAATCCAAGGCTACGATGATGCACTGCTGGCGGCGATGAACGCCGAAGAGCAACGCCAGGAAGATCACATCGAACTGATCGCGTCAGAAAACTACACCAGCAAGCGCGTGATGGAGGCCCAGGGCAGCGGCCTGACCAACAAGTACGCCGAAGGCTATCCAGGCAAGCGCTACTACGGTGGCTGCGAGCACGTCGACAAAGTCGAAGCCCTGGCCATCGAGCGCGCCAAGCAACTGTTCGGTGCCGATTACGCCAACGTCCAGCCGCACTCCGGTTCTTCGGCCAACAGCGCCGTGTACCTGGCCCTGCTGCAGGCTGGCGACACCATCCTGGGCATGAGCCTGGCCCACGGCGGTCACCTGACCCACGGCGCCAAGGTGTCGTCCTCGGGCAAGCTCTACAACGCGGTGCAATACGGCATCGACACCACCACCGGCCTGATCGACTACGACGAAGTCGAGCGCCTGGCGGTCGAGCACAAGCCGAAAATGATCGTGGCCGGTTTCTCCGCTTACTCCAAGACCCTGGACTTCCCACGTTTCCGCCAGATCGCCGATAAGGTCGGTGCTCTGTTGTTCGTCGACATGGCCCACGTGGCTGGCCTGGTTGCCGCCGGTCTGTACCCGAACCCGCTGCCGTACGCCGACGTGGTCACCACCACCACCCACAAGACCCTGCGCGGTCCGCGTGGTGGCCTGATCCTGGCCAAGGCCAACGAAGAAATCGAGAAGAAGCTCAACGCTGCGGTCTTCCCCGGCGCCCAGGGCGGCCCCCTGATGCACGTGATCGCCGGCAAGGCGGTGTGCTTCAAGGAAGCGGCGGAGCCTGGCTTCAAGGCTTATCAGCAGCAAGTGATCGATAACGCCCAGGCCATGGCTGGCGTGTTCATCAAGCGCGGCTACGATGTAGTGTCCGGTGGTACCGATAACCACCTGTTCCTGGTCAGCCTGATCCGTCAGGGCCTGACCGGCAAGGACGCCGATGCTGCCCTGGGCCGCGCCCACATCACCGTCAACAAGAACGCCGTGCCGAACGACCCGCAATCGCCGTTCGTGACCTCGGGCCTGCGCATTGGCACCCCGGCGGTGACCACGCGTGGTTTCAAGGTGACCCAGTGCGTCACGCTGGCCGGTTGGATCTGCGACATTCTCGACAACCTCGGCGATGCCGATGTCGAGGCCAATGTCGCGCAGCAAGTAGCGGCCCTGTGCGCGGACTTCCCGGTTTATCGCTGAGTCGGTTTTGGAGTAATGACTATGCAACGCTATTCGGGCTTCGGCCTCTTCAAACACTCTCTCAGCCATCACGAAAACTGGCAGCGGATGTGGCGTACGCCGACACCGAAAAAAGTCTACGACGTGGTCATCGTCGGCGGTGGCGGGCATGGCCTGGCGACCGCCTATTACCTGGCCAAGGAACACGGCATCACCAACGTGGCCGTGGTCGAGAAGGGCTGGTTGGGCGGCGGTAACACCGCGCGCAACACCACCATCGTGCGCTCCAACTACCTGTGGGACGAATCGGCCCATCTGTACGAACACGCGATGAAATTGTGGGAAGGCCTGTCCCAGGACCTGAACTACAACGTGATGTTCTCCCAGCGTGGCGTCTACAACCTGTGCCACACCCTGCAGGACATCCGTGATTCCGAGCGCCGGGTCAGCGCCAACCGCCTCAACGGCGTGGACGGCGAGCTGCTCAACGCCAAGCAAGTGGCCGACGAGATCCCCTACCTGGATTGCTCGAAAAACACCCGCTACCCGGTGATGGGCGCCACCGTCCAGCGTCGCGGCGGCGTGGCCCGTCACGATGCCGTGGCCTGGGGCTTTGCCCGGGCGGCGGACGCGTTGGGCGTGGACCTGATCCAGCAGACCGAAGTGATCGGTTTCCGCAAGGAAAATGGCGTGTGCATCGGCGTGGAAACCAACAAGGGCTTCATCGGCGCCAAGCGCGTCGGCGTGGTGACCGCTGGTAACTCCGGACACATGGCCAAGCTCGCCGGCTTCCGCCTGCCGATCGAGTCCCACCCGCTGCAAGCGCTGGTGTCGGAACCGATCAAGCCAATCATCGACAGCGTGATCATGTCCAACGCCGTGCACGGCTACATCAGCCAGTCCGACAAGGGCGACCTGGTGATCGGCGCCGGTATCGACGGCTACAACGGCTACGGCCAGCGTGGTTCGTACCCGGTGATCGAACACACCATCCAGGCCATCGTCGAAATGTTCCCGGTGCTCTCGCGGGTGCGCATGAACCGTCAGTGGGGTGGCATCGTCGACACCACGCCGGACGCCTGCCCGATCATTTCCAAGACCCCGGTGCCGAACATGTTCTTCAACTGCGGTTGGGGCACCGGCGGCTTCAAGGCCACCCCGGGCTCGGGCAACGTCTTCGCTGCAAGCCTGGCCAAGGGTGAAATGCACCCACTGGCCGCGCCGTTTTCCATCGACCGTTTCCACAACGGCGCATTGATCGACGAACACGGCGCTGCTGCCGTCGCCCACTAACAGGAGAAATCCCTATGTTGCACATCTTCTGTCCTCACTGCGGCGAACTGCGCTCCGAAGAGGAATTCCATGCATCCGGCCAGGCGCATATCCCGCGCCCGCTGGATCCGAACGCCTGCACCGACGAGGAGTGGGGTGACTACATGTTCTTCCGTGACAACCCACGCGGCTTGCACCATGAACTGTGGGACCACGTCGCCGGTTGCCGCCAGTACTTCAACGTGACCCGTGACACCGTGACCTACGAGATTCTCGAAACCTACAAGATCGGCCAAAAGCCGCAGTTCACCGACAAGGCTGACAGTCCGAAAGCGGCTGCACAGGCTCTGGGAGAGAAGGTATGAGCCAGATCAATCGCCTGTCCAACGGCGGACGGATCGACCGCAACAAAGTGCTGAGCTTCACCTTCAACGGCCAGACCTACAAAGGCTTCGAGGGCGATTCCCTGGCCGCTGCACTGCTGGCCAACGGCGTCGACATCATTGGCCGCAGCTTCAAGTACTCCCGCCCGCGCGGCATCTTCGCCGCCGGCGCAGAAGAGCCGAACGCGGTGCTGCAGCTCGGGGCCACCGAAGCCACGCAGATCCCGAACGTGCGCGCCACGCAACAGGCGCTGTACCAAGGTTTGGTCGCCACCAGCACCAACGGCTGGCCGAACGTGAACAACGACATGATGGGCATTCTCGGCAAGGTCGGCGGCAAGCTGATGCCGCCGGGTTTCTACTACAAAACCTTCATGTACCCGCAATCGTTCTGGATGACCTACGAGAAGTACATCCGCAAGGCCGCAGGCCTGGGTCGCTCGCCGACCGAGAACGATCCGGACACCTACGACTACATGAACCGTCACTGCGACGTGCTGGTCGTCGGCGCTGGCCCTGCTGGTTTGGCCGCCGCACTGGCCGCGGCCCGCAGCGGTGCGCGCGTCATCCTGGCCGATGAGCAGGAAGAGTTCGGCGGCAGCCTGCTCGACTCCCGCGAGAGCCTGGACGGCAAGCCGGCGACCGAATGGGTCGCTGCGGCGGTGGCCGAACTGCGCGCGATGCCAGAAGTGGTGTTGCTGCCTCGTGCCACGGTGAACGGTTACCACGACCATAACTTCCTGACCATCCACGAGCGCCTCACCGATCACCTCGGTGACCGCGCACCGATCGGCCAGGTTCGCCAGCGCATCAACCGCGTCCGCGCCAAGCGCGTGGTCCTGGCCACCGGCGCCTGCGAGCGTCCGCTGGTCTACGGCAACAACGACGTGCCGGGCAACATGCTGGCCGGCGCGGTGTCCACCTACGTGCGTCGTTACGGCGTGGCACCGGGCAAGAAACTGGTGCTGAGCACCAACAACGACCACGCCTATCGGGTGGCCCTGGACTGGTTCGACGCCGGCCTGCAAGTGGTGGCCGTGGCCGACGCGCGCAGCAACCCGCGTGGCGCGCTGGTGGAAGAGGCCCGCGCCAAGGGCATCCGCATCCTCACCGGCAGCGCCGTGATCGAAGCCCGTGGCAGCAAGCGCGTCACCGGGGCACGTGTTGCCGCGATCGACGTCCGCGCCCATAAAGTCACCAGCCCTGGGGAATGGCTGGACTGCGACCTGGTGGCCAGCTCCGGCGGCTACAGCCCGGTGGTTCACCTGGCGTCGCACCTGGGCGGCAAGCCGATCTGGCGTGAAGACATCCTCGGTTTCGTACCGGGCGAAGCACCGCAAAAGCGCGTATGCGTCGGTGGTGTGAACGGTGTCTACAGCCTCGGCGATACCTTGGCCGATGGCTTCGAGGGCGGCGTGCGCGCGGCCAGCGAAGCCGGCTTCAAGGCAGTGGAAGGCGTGTTGCCCAAAGCCCTGAGCCGTCATGAAGAGCCAACCCTGGCGCTGTTCCAGGTGCCTCACGAAAAATCCACTGCACGGGCGCCGAAGCAATTCGTCGACCTGCAGAATGACGTCACCGCCGCCGCCATCGAACTCGCCACCCGCGAAGGCTTCGAGTCGGTGGAACACGTCAAGCGCTACACCGCACTGGGCTTCGGTACCGACCAGGGCAAGCTGGGTAACGTCAACGGCCTGGCCATCGCGGCCCGTTCGCTGAACGTGAGCATCCCGCAGATGGGCACCACCATGTTCCGTCCGAACTACACGCCGGTGACTTTCGGCGCGGTGGCTGGCCGGCACTGTGGGCACATCTTCGAGCCGGTACGTTTCACCGCGCTGCATGCCTGGCATGTGAAGAACGGTGCCGAATTCGAAGACGTCGGCCAGTGGAAGCGCCCTTGGTACTTCCCGAAAAACGGTGAAGACCTGCATGCCGCGGTCAAGCGCGAATGCAAGGCGGTGCGTGACAGCGTCGGCCTGCTGGACGCCTCGACCCTGGGCAAGATCGACATCCAGGGCCCGGACGCCCGTGAGTTCCTCAACCGCGTCTACACCAACGCCTGGACCAAGCTCGACGTGGGCAAGGCCCGCTACGGCCTGATGTGCAAGGAAGACGGCATGGTCTTCGACGACGGCGTAACGGCCTGTCTGGCGGACAACCACTTCCTGATGACCACCACCACGGGTGGCGCGGCGCGCGTGCTGCAATGGCTGGAGATCTATCACCAGACCGAATGGCCGGACCTGAAGGTGTACTTCACCTCGGTCACCGATCACTGGGCGACTATGACCCTGTCGGGCCCCAACAGCCGCAAGCTGCTGAGCGAAGTCACCGACATCGACCTGGACAAGGACGCGTTCCCGTTCATGACCTGGAAGGAAGGCCTGGTGGGTGGCGTGCCGGCGCGGGTGTTCCGGATCTCGTTCACCGGTGAGCTGTCGTACGAAATCAACGTGCAGGCCGACTACGCCATGGGCGTGCTCGAGCAGATCGTCGAGGCGGGCAAGAAATACAACCTGACCCCGTACGGCACCGAGACCATGCACGTACTGCGGGCCGAGAAGGGCTTCATCATCGTCGGCCAGGACACCGACAGCTCGATGACCCCGGACGACTTGAACATGGGCTGGTGCGTAGGCCGCACCAAACCGTTCTCGTGGATCGGCTGGCGCGGCATGAATCGCGAAGATTGCGTGCGTGAAGACCGCAAGCAACTGGTGGGCCTCAAGCCGATCGACCCGAATGTCTGGCTGCCGGAAGGCGCGCAACTGGTGTTCAACACCAAGCAGGCGATCCCGATGACCATGGTTGGCCACGTGACCTCCAGCTATGCCCACAACTCCCTGGGTTATTCATTTGCCATGGGTGTGGTCAGGGGTGGCCTCAAGCGGATGGGCGAGCGCGTGTTCGCGCCATTGGCCGACGGCAGTGTGATCGAGGCAGAGATTGTTTCTTCGGTGTTCTTCGATCCGAAGGGGGATCGGCAGAATATTTGATACCTGATCGTTCCCACGCGCTGCGTGGGAATGCATCCCGGGACGCTCCGCGTCCCAAAAGCGGACGCAGAGCGTCCATGGCGGCATTCCCACGCAGCGCGTGGGAACGATCAATCTACGAGACAGGTGCTCCACATGACCGCAGTCAACGTGTACCAACAACGCCCAACCACCGGGGCCAAGGCCGAGTCGTCGCTGCACCATGCCGACCTCGGCAGCCTGGTGGGCAAGGGCCGCAAGAACGCCGGTGTCACCGTGCGCGAGAAAAAACTCCTGGGCCACCTGACCCTTCGTGGCGACGGTCACGACCCGGCGTTCGCCGCCGGCGTGCACAAGGCCCTGGGCCTGGAATTGCCAGGCGCCCTGACCGTCATCGTCAAGGGTGAAACCAGCCTGCAATGGCTCGGCCCGGACGAGTGGCTGCTGGTAGTACCCACTGGTGAAGAGTTCGCTGCCGAGAAAAAACTGCGCGAAGCCCTGGGCGACCTGCACATCCAGATCGTCAACGTCAGCGGCGGCCAGCAGATCCTCGAACTGTCCGGCCCGAACGTGCGCGACGTGCTGATGAAATCCACCAGCTACGATGTTCACCCAAGCAACTTCCCGGTGGGCAAGGCCGTGGGCACGGTGTTCGCCAAGTCGCAACTGGTGATCCGCCACACGGGCGAAGACACCTGGGAACTGGTGATCCGCCGCAGCTTCTCCGATTACTGGTGGCTGTGGTTGCAGGATGCCGCGGCTGAGTATGGGTTGAGCGTGCAGGCCTGATTGATGGCCTTGGACTGCTTTTGTGGCGAGGGAGCTTGCTCCCGCTGGGCTGCGAAGCGGCCCTCGCTTTTGGCGGTTGCTACGCAACCGAGCGGGAGCAAGCTCCCTCGCCACAGGGTTCTTTGTCGCCCAGTTAATTTGAACAGGAGTCACCGCAATGAGTCGTGCCCCAGACACATGGATTCTCACCGCCGACTGCCCCAGCGTGCTCGGTACGGTGGACGCGGTGACCCGCTTTCTGTTCGAGCAGGGCTGCTACGTCACCGAGCACCACTCCTTCGACGACCGGCTCTCGGGGCGTTTTTTCATTCGCGTGGAATTCCGTCAGCCGGAGGGTTTTGATGAGCAAAACTTCCGCACCGGCCTGGCCGAACGGGCCGAAGCCTTTGGCATGGTCTTCGAACTGACGCCGCCCAACTACCGGCCCAAAGTCGTGATCATGGTGTCCAAGGCCGATCACTGCCTCAACGATTTGCTCTACCGCCAACGCATCGGCCAGTTGTCCATGGACGTGGTGGCCGTGGTGTCCAACCACCCCGACCTCAAACCGTTGGCCGACTGGCACCAGATTCCCTACTACCATTTCCCCCTGGACCCGAACGACAAGCCTTCCCAGGAGCGGCAGGTGTGGCAGGTGATCGAAGACACCGGTGCTGAGCTGGTGATCCTTGCGCGCTACATGCAAGTGCTGTCGCCGGAGTTGTGCCGCAAGCTCGATGGCAAGGCGATCAACATCCATCACTCGCTGCTGCCGGGTTTCAAGGGCGCCAAGCCGTATCACCAGGCCTACAACAAGGGCGTGAAACTGGTCGGCGCGACGGCGCACTACATCAACAACGACCTGGACGAAGGCCCGATCATCGCCCAGGGCGTGGAAGTGGTGGACCACAGCCACTATCCCGAGGATTTGATCGCCAAGGGCCGGGACATCGAAGGGCTGACCCTGGCCCGGGCCGTGGGGTATCACATCGAAAGAAGGGTGTTCTTGAACGCCAATCGCACTGTCGTTCTTTAGATTTTTGGGGCCGCTTCGCAGCCCATTCGCGAGCTTGCTCGCGATGAGGCCCTTACAGACAACAAAGAAACAAAGACACAAGCACTAACCCGAGCAATCAACGCGCTGCCTGCCTGGGCAACGCAGTTCCACAAAAACAACAGCGAGGTGAAAGCATGTCTGGTAATCGTGGTGTCGTGTATCTCGGCCAAGGTAAGGTTGAAGTACAGAAAATCGACTATCCAAAAATGCAGGACCCGCGCGGCAGGAAGATTGAGCACGGTGTCATCCTGCGCGTGGTCTCCACCAACATCTGCGGCTCCGACCAGCACATGGTGCGCGGCCGTACCACGGCTCAGACCGGTCTGGTCCTGGGTCACGAAATCACTGGTGAAGTGATTGAAAAGGGCAGTGATGTCGAGAACCTGAAAATCGGTGATCTGGTGTCGGTGCCGTTCAACGTGGCTTGCGGGCGCTGCCGTTCCTGCAAAGAGCAACACACCGGCGTCTGCCTGACCGTCAACCCGGCCCGTGCCGGCGGTGCCTACGGTTACGTGGACATGGGCGACTGGACCGGCGGCCAGGCCGAATACGTGCTGGTGCCGTACGCCGACTTCAACCTGCTGAAGCTGCCGGACCGTGACAAGGCCATGGAGAAAATCCGCGACCTGACCTGCCTGTCCGACATCCTGCCGACCGGCTACCACGGCGCCGTCACTGCTGGTGTTGGCCCTGGCAGCACCGTCTACATCGCCGGTGCCGGCCCGGTTGGCCTGGCGGCCGCCGCTTCCGCACGCCTGCTGGGCGCGGCAGTGGTGATCATCGGTGACGTCAACTCAGTCCGCCTGGCCCATGCCAAGGCCCAGGGCTTCGAAATCGTCGACCTGTCCACTGACACCCCGCTACACGAGCAAATCGCTGCACTGCTGGGCGAGCCAGAAGTGGATTGCGCCGTCGACTGCGTTGGTTTCGAAGCCCGTGGTCACGGCCATGACGGCGTCAAGCACGAAGCCCCGGCCACCGTGCTCAACTCGTTGATGCAGGTGACCCGTGTCGCCGGCAAGATCGGTATTCCCGGCCTCTACGTCACCGAAGATCCAGGCGCGATCGATGCCGCCGCCAAGATCGGTGCCTTGAGCATCCGTTTTGGCCTCGGCTGGGCCAAATCCCACAGCTTCCACACCGGCCAGACCCCGGTCATGAAGTACAACCGCCAGCTGATGCAGGCGATCATGTGGGACCGTATCAACATCGCGGAAATCGTCGGTGTGCAGGTGATCAGCCTGGATGATGCGCCGAAGGGGTATGGTGAGTTCGATGCGGGTGTGCCGAAGAAGTTTGTGATTGATCCGCATAAGTTGTTTAGTGCGGCGTAAGGTTGTAGGCAAGACGGAAAAAGGGCGGCAGTGATGTCGCCCTTTTTGTTCATAAACGTTGCATAACGGGTGCGTTAGAACAGTATCATCTAGGCCGTCGAAATGGGATTGCTCTTGCCATAGGGATTTCTGTTTTAGCTGAACAGGGTAATAGCCGTCCCAATTGCGCTTCCGTTTCTGATGGAGGTGACATTTTTTCCTAGCCCCTGCAAGTATGCTTGAACGGGCGCTAAATTAGAAAATTCAGGTTGAAAATGACCCGATTTGTCCGTGATTATTGTTTTTTTTGCGATGCGCATAATGTAGCCAGCACTTATAATGGTCTTGCTCTTTGCTTGCGAGGCGATAACTGGGTGCGACAGAATTTTGGTGGGCTCACCTTTCTTTATTCCGCCGATAAAAAACTCGTGCTCATCGGTAAAGATGAACTTATATTTGTAATTATTGTTCTTCAGTGTTTTTAAGTCCGCCTTGTCATTGACTTCTATAATGAAGGCTTTTTTATCCTTGATAGCCCATCCAGAAAGTTGGGATTCGTAGTCGAGGGTGTTCGACCTTCGGTTCTTCAGGACTTTAGGGTTATTGAGCGAGTTATTAGTGACTGAAGCCCCAGAGTCGTAAGATTTTTTTGCGCTTCCTAGTCCTCCTTTTTGGAATATTTTTAGCAGCTTAGGCAAAGGGAAATGCCCGGTCGGATCGCTTCGATTCACAGGGTCGCCACCACAATATACATACGCATTTAACCCACCCTCCCCAAACGGACTCAAACTGTCCGGGCTATTGAACCGCATCAGCACCGGATTGAACGCCCGATATCCATTGCCCATTAGATAATGCCCCGTCTCTGGGTCCGGCCGTTCGCCGTTGAAGCCGAGCAAGCTAAGCAAACCGTTTTCCGGCGGGCGGTGGCCGTAAGGCGTGTAGGCAAGGGCATAAGGCTGCGTTGCATTGAGTGCGTGCAATACCGAGCGTTGTTGATCGGTGGTAAGCAAAGTGGTCTCGACGGCGCCGTTCTGGCGCTGTTGTTGCGCGAGGAGTTGATCGGCCTGCTGGAAAATCGAGCGCCCTATAGAACCTTGTAGCTCGCAGGTCAGGCGCTTTTGCAGATAAAAGCGCTGGGTATTGGTCTGGGTCGACGGTGAGCAGTTGGCCAGACGATCCAATGGGTCGTAATGGTAGCGACAGAGCAGTGTTTCACGGTTAGCAGACATGGGTTGGCTCCCTGAATGGATCTATTATTCCGGCGTAACTTTCGTGGCCTGCATTCCCTTGCTTCCCTGCTCGATTTCAAACGAAACGCTCTGCCTCTCCTTCAAAGTTTTATAGCCCTCACCGGCAATCGCCGAGTAGTGAACGAACAATTCCTCGCCACCTTTGCCGCAAGAAATAAAGCCATAGCCCTTTGCATCGTTAAACCATTTAACGGTTCCCTTGATTCGGTCGTTCATTTTTATTGTCCTGCTTGCCCGAATGGATAAAGGCGTGGTTGCCCATGGCCTTGTTTTCGTTGACACAACAGGAGCTTAGGATCGGGGCAAATCGTTGCCTACTGTCAGAGTTGACAGTAGGCAATACCGAGAGGGAATAACCGATTGCAGGTGATATTCAGATGACTGTCATGAGGCGGTCATGCCATGGCTTGCGCCTGTAAGCGGCGGCCGATCACGTCCAGTACGTCGCAGCCATCGCGCAAGGGAATCGCCAGGAGCAGGGCGAAGTCGTGGAGGACGACGGCGTCGGAACTGATCTCCTCGCGGAAGGCGATGTTTTCCAGCAGTTGGGTGGCGGCGCGGATGCGGTAGGCGGCGGTTTCGTAGAGGACGTCGAGGGGGGCTTGGGTGTCGATGAGCAGGGTGGCGGGGGTGCAGTCGACGCCGGTGATGGGGATGTATCGGTTCATTGGATAGAACTCCCGTAGCTTGGTGGATGCCGCCACTCACTCGTCGCCAAACGAATGGGTGGCAGCTGTACGCGGGTTGGCGAACCGGATAGCTACGGACTCCGGCAGACCTCAGGTCTCCCGCGCACAACTACCATTAAGTAGTTTTTCGAGTGCAAAAGCCCGTGCCAAAAAGCAGGGCTTCTGACCGTAGTTTATCGAGTCGCCAAACCCGAGTCGCCATGTGGACGACGGGAAGAACTATAGGCATCGCCTATTGGGCTGGGCAAGGCTCGCTGTTGCGGGGGATTTCCCAAGTATTTGTGGGATTTTTGGTCGTGAGTATTCAGGCAGGAACACCGCTTCCATTGTGGTGAGGGGATTTATCCCCGCTGGGCTGCGAAGCGGCCACCAAACCAGGCAGCTCGGTGCGTCAGGAGGATTGAGTTCGCTGTTTTAGGGGCTGCTGCGCAGCCCAGCGGGGATAAATCCCCTCGCCACAAAGGGAGAGCAGTCCCCTGCTTTTCAGATACCAGCGGCGAGCGCTTCGCACTCGAGCGGGAGCAAGCTCCCTCGCCACCCGGTTATCGGTGTGCAGTCGCGGCCTCGACCCGGTCGCAGAATTCAGGGTAGAAACCCCGGGCGCTGGGGCCTTGGCAATAGTCTTGCGCCTGGGTCAGGGCATCGGCGCTGAAGTCCAGGCTACGGGGCATGCTGGCGAAGGTGACGTAGCCATCCTGTTGCGTCTTGATGGCGTCGAAGCCTTGCATGTCGTAGACCAGCTCCACGTCATCGTCGACAAGCAGGCGCGCCTTGACGGTCACTTGCGTGTACTGCTTACCCCCCGGTGCGCCGTTGAGCGCAGCAAGGCCGTGGCCGACAATCCGCAGCAGGTCCGCAACCCAGGCGTTGCTGTCATCGGCGGCGGTGTTTGGACGGTAGCGCAACGTCAGCGTTTGCTGGTCGCGGGTTACATCGGTAAGCGTCGGGTCGGAGCGCTTGATGCGGTGTTCGATGGTCAGCCAGGTCTTTTGTTCTTCGCTGGTGCCGTCGGCCAGTTCTGGATTCAGCGGGCCACGCTGGTACTCGTTGACGCCCAGGACAATGAGCATGCCCGTCAGGATGACGGCGAGGGCCGCGCCGCCGATTTTTACGTTCATAGGCAAACTCTGCTGGAGAAAGCCGCACTGTACGGTAACCGTGCAGGCGATGGCAGGGCGCCTTGAAATGCTGTGCAGGAACAGTGACGCGGTTGCCATTCCCGATCAAAGCAACAGGTTGAAGTAGTCTGCGTCCATTAACTTGCACATTTTGGTGTCCGGGCTTTCGCAGCGATTATTCACCCACCCTGAAAAGGCCGGTTCCAAGATCTGCTGTTCCTCCGTATTCAGATTTATGGCCCCGTACCGGCACGTAATGGTCGCCCTTATGGCTGCCTGTCTGTCCTCGTCGGCTTCATGGATAACGTACTCGGCGCCTTCGAATTGCAGCGTTGCCGGGTCGACCACGTCCACCAGGCTTTCGCTCTCCCATTCGTGGTTGTCTTGTACCTCGACGAAAAAAACATCTTCCACCGATTCAATGTTTTTATGGATGTCAGTGACGGCAGGGCAGGTTATTTCACCGGCATGGGCGTGGCCGATGATCAGCAAAAGCAACGCCGCGCCTCCAGCCAGTATTTTTCTCATGTGCCAGGCTCCAGGGCTCAGATCAACGATTCACGGCTTTGGTCGGGCGGGCTACTGTCAATGTTGTCAGTTATTTATGTCAATTCAGAACTGTATATGGATATTTGGTAACTTATAGCTATAAGAAAAAGCGCAGTTTTCATTGAATCAGACACTTCTGACGGGCTTGGAAGATTTTTCTGTAGTGGCTATCGGCCATTCCTGTAATACGTTTAGGAACAATCTGCATCCGCTCCAGTCCAACGCTCGCTTTACGCCGCTCTTGATGAGCGGCTTTTTCATGGTCTAGAGGATGTCCCGGATGAAGGTTTCACGTGGTTTTGCTCTGTCTTGCCTGTTGACGCTGGCTGCCAGCCCAGCCTTCGCGCAGTTCAGTCTCAGTGATGCAGCCAATGTGGTGTCGGCGATGCAGGGCAACCAAGGCGAACAGGGCGAGGGCGCCGTGGCTGCCGCGCCGAAAGCCGCCGGGCTGCTCAACACCTTGGGATCGGAACTCAAGATCACGCCGGAACAGGCCATCGGCGGTGCCGGTGCGATGCTGGGGCTGGCGAAGAACCAACTCAGCGAGCCGCAGTTTTCCGAGTTGAGCAAAAGTGTCCCGGGCCTGGATCAGATCGCTGGGAACAGCGCCATCGGCGGGCTTAATGGCCTGGGCGGTTTACTCGGGGGCGGGTCGGAGAAGAATGCACTGCTCGACGGCTTGCTGGGCAACGTCAAGGACACCGGCGACCTGAACAATGCCTTCAGTGCGCTGGGCATGGACAGCGGCATGATCGGCCAGTTTGCCCCGATTATCTTGCAGTACCTCGGCCAACAGGGCGTGGCAGGTTCGTTGCTGCAGAATCTGGGGGGGATTTGGGGTACGGGGGCGGGTGTTTGATGAAGGTGGCGACATCGAAAATCCGCCACGGAACCATCAAAACCTCAAGCTGAAATAGTCGGCGTTCACCGGCTTGCAGGAGTAGGTGTCCCGGCTGGCGCAATGGTTGGCCGACCAGGGCAAGGACGCCGGCTCCTGGGCGTCAAGATAATCCAGCGTGAGGTTGTTCTCGCCGTAATTGCAGCTAATGATCACTCTCCTCGGCACCTGTTCATCTTCGTCGGGTTCATGGACCGCGAACTCAGCACCGTTGAATTGCTGCACCGCTGGATTGGCCTCCTGTCCAAGGTCCTGGCTCTGCCATTCGCGTTCGTCCTGAATTTCTACCGTTTCAGTGGTGCCATGGATGAGTGTTGTAGCCGGACAGGTGACTTCTGCGGCATGAACATGGCCGATTATCAGTAAGCAAATTCCTGCGCCGCCATCAGTCATTAAGTTTCTCATGGGCTTGCCTCCACAATGTGTCCCGGCGACATGTTTGCGGCTGTGCTTGGCGAGGGCTACTGTCAATGCTGACAGTTGTTTATGTTGATTTGGAATTAGTTGGTTATTGCCTGTTAACCTTTGGCGATAAGAACTCAAAACTTCATGAAAAGCGGAAACGTCTGAAGTATTAACAGATGGGGCGGTCTTTGCAGGGTTCCGCTTCGCGCAGTTCAGCCTCAGTGATGCGGCCAATGTGGTGTCGGTAATGCAGGGCAATCAGGCTGAACAGGGTGAGGGCGCCGTGGCCGCTGCACCGAAAGCCGCCGGGCTGCTCAACACCCTGGGCTCGGAGCTCAAGATC
Source organism: Pseudomonas sp. 3JA (assembly GCF_036961705.1). NCBI lineage: Bacteria > Pseudomonadati > Pseudomonadota > Gammaproteobacteria > Pseudomonadales > Pseudomonadaceae > Pseudomonas > Pseudomonas sp. 3JA. Next base: position 116,410 of record NZ_JBAMDJ010000016.1, on the reverse strand, counting down.
ACGCCGGAACAGGCCATCGGCGGTACCGGTGCGATGTTGGGGCTGGCGAAGAATCGGCTCAGCGAACCGCAGTTTTCCGAGTTGAGTAAAAGTGTGCCGGGTCTTGATCAGATTGCTGGTAACAGTGCCATTGGCGGGCTTAATGGTTTGGGCGGTTTGCTCGGTGGTGGGCCGGATAAAAATGCCTTGCTCAATGGCTTGCTGGGTAACGTCAAGGATACCAATGACTTGAACAACGCCTTCAGTGCGCTGGGCATGGACAGTGGGATGATTGGGCAGTTTGCTCCGGTGATTCTTGAATATCTTGGGCAGCAAGGTGTGGGTGGTTCGTTGCTACAAAACCTGGGCGGTATCTGGGGCGCTGGTGCTGGTGTCTGATCATTGGATGACTATTAGGGTTCCCTGCTAACGTCAAAGACTGCCGGCTCCGTCTTAATGGTTGCGAATGATGTTTTGCCACTCTTGCGCAGGTTGTCTCACATCGCTCGTAAACTCCTCTATTTCATCGAATCCTGAAAAGCGTACTTCGGGCTTGCGGGGCTTGCGGGGCTTGCGGGGCTCGCGAGGCTGGGAAATGGGGGCGGGTTGGACACTGTTGTGGAACCTACGCATGACGTTGGAATACTCCTTTCTTAACGATTTTGTTATTGATGAATTCGCTACTCGCCGAGCTTTTCTTTCCCACTCAGCTTGCTGCGGAGCGCGAAAATCATTCGGAGATAATAATTCGTCCATTCGTTGTTGACGAAGAAGCTCCAAGTCGTCGGACATTTTAATTAATTCGAAGGGTCTTTCACCCGCAGGTATCGTTAATTTTCTATTTCTCGCAGTGTTGAATCGAGCTTCATCAAGGGCCGAATATAGTGGGGCCGAACTTGAGGTTTTCGCATGCCGAGTAGGAGTAGCAGTTTTTGCTGGGGTTTTGCTTTTAGGAACAGTCGGTGTGATATTGAATAGACTTCTGAAACGTTTCCCAATCCCCCAAAAATGCCCTGATGGATCTATCCAGTTCCTCGGGTCCCCTGCGCAATACGCATACGCATTCAACCCACCCTCCCCAAACGGACTCCAACTGTCCGGACTATTAAACCGCATCAACACCGGATTAAACGCCCGATACCCATTCCCCAACAAATAATGCCCCGTCACCGGATCCGGCCGTTCGCCGTTAAACCCAAGCAAACTGAGCAAGCCGTTTTCTGCCGGGCGATGACCATAAGGCGTATAGGCGACGTGATGAGGTCGGGTTGCATCGAGCGCATTCAATACCGAACGCTGTTGATCAGTCGCCAACAGCGTGGTGTCGCCCCTTGCATCCTCGCGCCGTAGTTGCGCCAACAGTTGGTCGTCGTGTTGAAAGACGCTGTGTTGCACCGTCCCCTGTATCTCGGTCGCCAATCGGCTTTTGCAATAAAAGCGCTGGGTGCGGGCCTCGGCGGAGGGCGCACAATCGGTCAGGCGATCGAGTGGGTCGTAGCGATAGCGGCACAATACAGTTTCGCCAGGGGCGGTAGGCATACGCCGGGCTCCGTGCAAGGGGCCAAAAATCCAGACCTCCAGTTTCGGAGGTTTTCCCGCTGCTGCCTACTATCAGAACTGTTAGGAATCCATTGTTTCGCTACGCAACGCCGCAATCCGCCGATCCTTCTCAGTCCACAGCTGGTTAACCCAATCCTGCACATGCTGGCGAAACACCGGGTCGTTCTCGTAATCCCCCTGCCACAGCGCCGGGTCCAGCTCGCGGGTCTGGATGTCGACGATGACCCGGGGCACCGCGCCGCTGATCAAATCCCAGAACCCGGGAATCCGTTCCTGCGGGTACACCACCGTGACGTCCAGTACGGCATCGAGTTGTTCACCCATGGCCGCCAGCACGAACGCCACGCCACCGGCCTTGGGTTTGAGCAGGTGGGTGAAGGGTGACTGTTGCTGTTGGCTTTTGGCGGCGGTGAAGCGCGTGCCTTCGAGGTAGTTGACCACGGTGACCGGCTGGCGCTTGAACAGCTCGCAGGCCTGGCGGGTGATTTCCAGGTCCTTGCCGGCCAGTTCCGGGTTCTTGGCCAGGAAGGCCTTGGTGTAGCGTTTCATGAACGGGTAATCCAGCGCCCACCAGGCCAGCCCCAGGAACGGCACCCAGATCAGTTCTTTCTTGAGGAAGAACTTGAAGAACGGCGTGCGGCGGTTGAGGGTCTGGACCAGGGCGGGGATGTCGACCCAGGATTGGTGGTTGCTGATTACCAGGTAAGACGTATCGCCGCGCAGGTTGGCGCCGCCGCGGATGTCCCAGCGGGTGGGGATGCACAGGGCGAAGATCAGCTTGTCGATTTCGGCCCAGGTCTCGGCGATCCACATCACCGCCCACGAGGCGTAGTCGCGAAAGCGCCCGGGCAGGACCAGTTTGAGCAGGGCGAACACCATCAGCGGCCCGAACAGCACCAGGGTGTTGAGCAACAACAGCAGCGTGACGAAACAGCCGGTGAGCAGGCGGCGCATACATGACTCTTGCAAGCGGGTGGGCGGGCCATGATAAGCAGCTTCCGGCGGCAGGCCAAATCGGCGTGGACGAAAGTTTCACTTGGGCTTGGCTAAACTGGATGGGCTTTTGTGGCGAGGGAGCTTGCTCCCGCTGGGCTGCGAAGCGGCCCCCAATTGGCGGCGATGGCCAGACCGATTTGCGACTGCTGCGCAGCCGAGCGGGAGCAAGCTCCCTCGCCACAGGGATGTTTAACCGAACGAATTCATCAGCAACGGTCTAAAACCCCACTCCCACAATGGAAGCCCTGACTACATGAAATCAGTTCTAGCCCTGCTTACCCTGGTGGCCCTTCCAGTGCTGGCCGCCGAGCCGACCCTGTACGGGCGCTACGAATACATCGCGCTGCCGGAAATCGGTGGTGAAGTGCTCAAGGCCAAGATGGACACTGGCGCGCTGACCGCCTCTCTGTCGGCCAAGGACATCGAAACGTTCACCCGCGACGGTGATGACTGGGTGCGGTTCCGCCTGGCGACCAAAGGTGCGAGCAATAAACTCTACGAGCACAAGATTGCGCGCATCAGCAAGATCAAGACCCGCTCTGAGGAAGACGAGGACGACGACGAAAAAATCGCGCCGACCAAGCGCCCGGTGGTGGATCTGGAGCTGTGCCTGGGTAACGTCAAGCGCACCGTGGAGGTCAACCTGACCGACCGCAGCAGTTTCAATTACCCGTTGTTGATTGGTGCCAAGGCCCTGCGTGAGTTTGGCGCAGCGGTGAATCCGGCGCGGCGGTTTACGGCGGATAAGCCGGATTGTTGATGGTGTAGCCCACATGCCGAACATGGTCCCGAAAAATAGACGATGCTTTTCGGGGCTGGATGTTTTGTAGTGTTGCGTATAAGTTTGATTTTATGCGGCGAGGGCTATTGGCGAATCTTTTTCAATAAGTCGATGCCGGTATGTTCTTTAATGTACTTCGCGCGACGAAGTCTTGCGCTATTAACATAATCTTGGTTAAGTCTTTTGATTGGCGTACCAGGGTTAGTACGGTTGAATTCGTCTACCTTGACAGAGTTCGCTAAATTTAGAGATTTAGAAATTTCTATCTCATAAGGAGTCGTGTCGAGCAGTCCGGTCTTTGGATCTATAAATTTTTCGTTTACATCTGGATGGTTTTCAAAGACATATCCGAATTGTGCTTTTTTGAATGCTATCAAGCTGTCTTTCAGGTCCCGTATGCGGTTGGTTATGGTGTAGCTAGTTTGGTCTTTTAAAAGTTTTTCATTTTCTTTTATAAGCTTTACTTTGGATCTTATTGATTTACGGTATTTTTTCATGTAAGCCGTGGCTTGAGCTTTGCGACGAGCTGGGGTAGGTATCGATCGTTCTATCGGTAATCCAAATGCTTCATTTACCAAGTTTTTTATGAATAACTCCATCTTTGGCTTTATTGGCATTGGCATTGGCATTGGCTTTGGCATTGGCAAAGTGCGAACATGCCCCGTAGGATCCGTCCAATTAATCGGATCCCCCAAACAATACCCATAAGCATTCAACCCTCCTTCGCCAAACGGACTTAAATTGTCCGGACTGTTGAATCGCATTAACACCGGATTGAACGCCCGATACCCATCCCCCAACAAATAATGTCTCGTCACAGGATCCGGCTGTTCACCATTGAACCCGAGCAAACTGAGCAAGCCGTTTTCCGCCGGGCGATGACCGTAAGGTGTATAGGCGAGGGGATGAAGCCGGCTTGCATCGAGGGCGTTCAATACCGAGCGCTGTTGATCGGTTGCGAGTAGGGTGGTTTCGACCTTTGCATCTTCGCGTCGAAGTTGCGCCAACAACTGGTCGTCATACTGGAGGACGCTACGTTGCACTGCGCCCTGTATTTCGGTGGCTAATCGGCTCTGGCAGTAAAAGCGCTGAATGCTGGCCTCGGTGGACGGTTTACAATCGGCCAGGCGATCGAGCGGGTCGTAGCGGTAGCGGCACAATACGGTTTCACGAGGGGAGGCAGGCATCGACTGAGCTCCATCTGAAGTCCGAAAATAACTCGCCTTAGCATCAGCCGCTTGTCAGCGGTTGGCCACTATCAGAACTGGTAGGCACAACGACCAGCCACCGACAAACTCAACTGCCATTGACGTGCCCCCAGCCTTGCGGCACCGTTCCGGCAACTTTATTGCCGGGCTCGCAAGCCATGCCTCATATCCTGATTGTCGAAGACGAAGCTGCCATCGCCGATACGCTGGTGTTTGCCCTGCAAGGGGAGGGGTTCGACACCACTTGGCTGAGCCTTGGCGCCGCCGCCCTCGATCACCAGAAGAACACCCCGGCCGACCTGATCATCCTCGATGTGGGCCTGCCGGATATCAGCGGATTCGAGACGTGTAAAAATCTCAGACGTTTCAGCGACGTTCCGGTCATCTTTCTGACAGCCCGGGATGGCGAGATCGACCGGGTCGTGGGCCTGGAAATCGGTGCCGACGATTATGTGGTCAAACCCTTCAGCCCCCGCGAGGTGGCGGCCCGGGTTCGGGCGATTCTCAAGCGCGTGGCGCCGCGACCGGCGGCGGACTCAAGCACAGCGTTGTTCCAGGTGGACAGCGACCGGGTGCAGATCAACTATCGCGGCAAACCGTTGAACCTCACCCGACACGAGTTCCGCCTGCTCAATTGTCTGCTGGAGCAACCTGAGCGGGTTTTCAGCCGCGAACAATTGCTCGACGCCCTGGGCGTGGCCAGTGATGCCGGCTATGAGCGCAGCATCGACAGCCATATCAAGAGCGTGCGCGCCAAGTTGCGCCTGGTGAGGGCCGAGGCCGAACCGATCCAGACACATCGGGGCCTGGGCTACAGCTACAGCCCGGGGCACAGCTGATGTCGCTGGGGATCCGGATTTTCCTGGTCTATGTGCTGTTTATCGGTCTGACCGGGTATTTCGTGCTCAACACGGTCATGGAGGAAATCCGCCCCGGCGTGCGCCAGTCCACCGAAGAAACCCTGGTGGACACGGCCAACCTGATGGCCGAGATCCTGCGGGACGATTTCAAGGCCGGCACCCTCAACCAGAATCGCTGGCCGCAGTTGCTCAAGGCCTACGGCGAGCGCCAGCCGGCGGCGACGATCTGGGGCTTGCCGAAAAACCAGGTCAGCCATCGCATCTATGTCACCGATGCCAAGGGCATCGTGGTGCTCGATTCCAGTGGCGTGGCGGTGGGCCAGGATTATTCGCGCTGGAACGACGTTTACCTGACCTTGCGTGGCCACTACGGCGCCCGTTCGACTCGCAGCGTTGCCGATGACCCAACGTCTTCGGTGATGCACGTCGGCGCGCCGATCCGCGACAACGGCCGGATCATCGGTGTCGTCACCGTGGCCAAGCCCAACAGTTCGCTGCAGCCCTATGTCGACCGCACGGAGCGGCGCCTGCTGGCCTACGGCGCGGGGCTGATCGTGCTCGGCCTGCTGCTAGGGGCTCTGTTGTCATGGTGGCTCAGCGCAGCATTGCGCCGTTTGACGAGCTACGCCCAGGCGGTCAGCCAGGGACGCCGGGTGGAAGTGCCGCATTATCGCGGCGGCGAGTTCGAGCAACTGGCGGGGGCGGTGGAGCACATGCGCACCCAACTCGAAGGCAAGGCCTACGTCGAGCGTTACGTGCACACCCTGACCCACGAGCTCAAGAGCCCGCTGGCGGCGATCCGCGGCGCTGCCGAGCTGCTGCAAAATGATATGCCGGCGGCCCAGCACCAGCGCTTCGTCAGCAACATCGAGAGTGAAAGCGTGCGCATGCAGCAGTTGATCGAACGCTTGCTTAACCTGGCCCAGATCGAGCAACGACAGGGGTTGGAGGACGTGGTCGCTGTGCCGCTGGTGGCTTTGCTGGATGAGTTGCTGGAAGCGCGCGGTGGCTGGATCGAAAGTCGTCAGCTAAAGGTCGAGCAACGTATTGCCGCCGACCTGACCCTAACGGGTGAGGCATTTTTGTTGCGCCAGGCCCTGGGTAATCTGCTGGAAAACGCCCTGGACTTTACTCCCGCCCATGGATTGCTGCGCATCAGCGCCGAACGAATCGACAACCACGTCGAGATCCGCCTGTTCAATCAGGCCGAACCGATTCCCGACTACGCCCTGCCACGCCTGAGCGAGCGCTTCTACTCCCTGCCGCGCCCGGACAGCGGTCGCAAGAGCACGGGCCTGGGGCTCAACTTCGTGGAGGAAGTGGTGCAGTTGCATGGCGGTGAATTCAGGATTGGCAACGTCGAGGGTGGGGTGGAGGTGGTGCTGCGGTTGCCTTGAGAAAAATTTGGTTAATTTTGTTATTGGTTAATTTACATAATCATTTTTTAGGTTTAGTTTTCGCTCAGCACTGACGAACAATAACTAGACCTGTCAGCACGCCCCGCCTTACGGCGAGATGGCTTTCGGTTCGTTGGTCCTATTCGTGGCTACACAACCGGGAGCATGAGCATGGTAAGCCTCTGGCAAAAATTGCAGGCCAAGTTGCTGCGCGCCTTCGCCAAACGAATGAAGGCGAAGTTCACCTATGACCCCGCGCGGTTTCCGTTGCGCGCCGTGGCCGAACAAACCATTGCAACCCCATGGGGACCCGCGCGGGCGTTGTTCTACTGGCCCCATTCCCAGACCGCGACGACGCTGCCGGTGTATCTGAATTTCCACGGGGGTGGTTTTGTCGCCGGAACGCCCGAGCATGACGACAGCTATTGCCGTCGACTGGCCCACAACCTGAATTGCCTGGTGGTCAACCTGGACTATGCGCTGGCGCCAGAGCAGGTCTTTCCCGCAGCGCCGCGGCAATGTTTTGCGGTGCTCGAGTGGTTGGCGGGCCAGGCCGAAGCGTTGGGTATCGATCCCCAGCGGATCGCCGTCGGTGGTCATAGCGCCGGCGGTAATCTGGCCGCGGTGGTGGCGGGCCTGGCGCGGGGGCATCGAACACTGAAGGTGGTGCATCAATTGATCGACTATGCGGCGCTGGACCTGGCCCAAGACCCGGCGCTGAAGACTTCCACCGTTGCCCGTCCCTTGCTCGGTGTCGGCCTGATGCGCTTCTTCATGCGCTGTTACCTGAGCGATCCGGCACAGGCGCTCGATCCGTTGGCGTCGCCCCTGCTGTCGCCGGTCGATTCGCTGGTGGGGATGCCGGCGGCCACGGTGATCACCGCGCAGTACGATATCTTGCGTGGCGAGGGCGAGGCCTACGCCGAAAAGTTGCGTCAGGCCGGCGTGCCAGTGCGGTTGCGAATGTTTGAAGGCTGCGACCACATGTTCACCCACCTGGGGCCGGACGAGTCGGCCGAGCAGGCCTGGCAACTGATGGAAGATTCCCTGCGCGAAGCGTTTCAGGTCGTGGATGTGGCGGAGGCCGGCGTTCGCGCCCAGCACGACGAGGGTAGTCTCCACACAATCTCCACAATCGCTCCATAAGCCCAACACACAGCCACCCCAGACTCTCCCTCATTCGAACAGGGAGAGCCCCACATGAACCGCAGTCTCGCCATAAAACTGGGCATGATCGCCCTATTGATTCTCTTGTTGATGATCCCGTTGTTGATGATCAACGGGCTCATTGATGAGCGTCAGGAACTGCGTGACGGTGTGCTGCAGGACATCGCCCGCAGCTCCAGCTACAACCAGCAACTGATCGGGCCGATGATCGTGGTGCCGTTTCGCAAGAGCGTGAAGGTCTGGAATACCAACGAGAAGACCGGCGTGCGTTTCCTGGAAACCGTCGAGCGAGCAGGTGAGTTGTATTTTTTACCGGAGCAGTTTGAACTCGACGGCCAAATCCGCACCGAAACCCGTGCCCGGGGCATCTACGAAGCGCGCTTGTTCCATGCCGATAACCGGATCGATGGCCGCTTCAAGGTGCCTGAGCGCTACGGTGTCGCTGCCAAGGACTTTGCCGATTACCGCTTCGACGAGCCATACCTGAGCGTTGGCATCAGCGATATTCGCGGCATCGAGAATGCGCTGGCGCTGACGCTGAACCAACAGACCGTTGACTTCCTGCCTGGCTCGCGGCTCGGCTGGCTGGGGCAGGGTGTGCACGTGCCGCTGCCAATGATCACCGCCCAGGGCGGCCCTGAGCTGACCTTCGGTTTTGACCTGCGCCTGCAAGGCACCGGCGAGTTCCAGATTCTGCCAGTGGGCAAATCCACCAAGGTGCACCTGTCGGCCGACTGGCCACATCCCAGCTTCATTGGCAACTACCTGCCCACCAATCGTGAGATCAATGAGCAGGGTTTCAGTGCCGACTGGCAGACGTCGTTTTTCTCCACCAACCTTCTGGAAACACTGCAAGCCTGCGAACCAAGCGATAGTTGTGAAGCGTTCCGCAGCCGGGCCTTCGGAGTGAGTTTCATCGACCCGGTGGACCAGTACCTCAAGAGCGACCGGGCGATCAAATATGCGTTGCTGTTCGTCGCCCTGACCTTCGCCGGCTTCTTCCTTTTCGAAGTGCTCAAGAGCCTGGCGGTGCACCCGGTCCAGTACGCCTTGGTGGGCGTGGCGCTGGCGTTCTTTTACCTGTTGCTGCTGTCATTGTCGGAGCACATTGGCTTCGCCCTGGCCTACCTGGCGTCGGCCAGTGCCTGTGTGTTGCTGATCGGCTTCTATGTCTGCCATGTGCTGCGCAGCGTCAGCCATGGCCTGGGGTTTTCGGCGGGGCTGGCGGGGTTGTACGGCTTGCTCTACGGCTTGTTGAGCGCAGAGGACTACGCGTTGTTGATGGGTTCGCTGTTGCTGTTCGGCCTGCTGGGGGTGTTCATGGTGCTGACCCGCAAGCTGGACTGGTATGGGGTGGGGTCGAAGCCGGCCGCTGCAATGGCCTTCGATCTGGGAGAGGTGAAATGAGCCGGTCGTTGGGGTTGCGTGAGGATCAGCGAGTGCGCGAAGTGTTGGTGATGCGCATTGCCGGGTTGTTCCCGCTGGATCCGGTGCGCTGCTATCGCGAGCAGGCTCGTTCCCACAAGGTGCAACACGATTCTATGTGAGAGCGAGCCTGCTCGCGATGAGGCCGGCACAGCTTGTGCAGCGTTAGACCCGGGGCACTGTTTCAAGCATTGATGGCCGCAAACTGACCTCGGCAAACCACGCCGCCAGTTGTGGATGGGCCCTACGCCATTCCAGGTCGGGATGGCGCAGGTCCAGGTAGCCCAAGGCACACGCCACGCTGATGGAGGCCACGTCGAAATGGCAGGCCAGTTCGGCAATCGCCTCGGCTTCGAGCATGCCCAAGGCGCGGCGAATCTTGTCCCGCTGCGCCTCGAGCCATTCGTCCCAGTGCTTTTCCGCCGGGCGTAGCGCGGTTTCGTAACGGATCATCACCGCCGCATCCATGATCCCGTCGGCCAGGGAGGCCAGGGTCAGGCGCCGCCAGCGGGCCGCACCCTCGCGGGGGATCAGCGGGTTGCCGACGTGCTGGTGGTCGAGGTAATCGAGAATGACCCGGCTGTCGTGGATGACACTGCCGTTGGCCAGGCGCAGGGCCGGGATCTTGCTCAACGGGTTGTCATCGATGAGCGCCCGATCCGGCTTGACCGGCGTGAGCTGGCTGAGCTGCAATGCCACGCGATCCTGCTGACCGGTTTCGTGCAGCAGCACCAGGACCTTGCGAACGAAAGGCGAAGCGGGGTTGTGGAACAGCGTCATGCTGGGGGTGGACATGCAAAGTCTCCTCGATTGGCGGGCAGGACTTAGCCTAGACAGTTCCGGTGCGGCTGGCGAGTGGCCGCGTCCGGCTGAGCTTATCCGCGCTTGAGCAATCCCCAGGTCCCCAGCACCGTCGGAACCCCCAGGCCCACCCAGGCCACTGCATCCCACATCCCATCGCCCAGCAGCGCCGAAAACAACCCTGCTGCGCTCAGTACGCCAATCACCACGGGAATACCAAACACCTTCCAGAAACTCGACTGCCGAGGCCTCACGAGACGACCTCCGTGCCGACGGCTGCGCGCTTGGCCGCTTTACGCCGCACCAGCCACAGGTAGACGCCGCTGCCGAGGACGATGATGGTGAGCACGTCGAGGGTGGCCCAGAAGATTTGCATCGGCCGGCCACCGTAATCGCCGAAGTGCAGTGGCAGGGACAGGCTCATGACATCCATGTACCACGGCCGCTCGGCCACGGCGGTGACCTCCAGGGTGCTGGCATCGATCAATACCGGTGTCAGCAAATGCGAGGTCAGGTGGGTGCCGCCTTTCATGAACACGCCGTAGTGGTGTTGGCTGGAAAACAATGTGCCGGGGAAGGCAATGAAGCTCGGTTCCATGCCCGGCGCGACGTCCTTGGCGATGTCGAGCAAGCGGGTAGCCGGAGCCAATTGCGTCAGTGGCGGGGCGTTGCGATAGGGTTCGACCATGGCGCTGAGGCTGTCGTTGCGCCAGGCGGCGATGATCAGGTCGGCGCACGCGGCAATCACGCCGGTGACGCCAACGGTGAGCGCCCAGACCAGCGTCACCACGCCGATCAGGTTGTGCAGGTCGAGCCAGCGCAGGCGTGTGGATTTGTCCTGGCGCACCGTGGCGAACTTCAACCGGCGCATGAACGGCAGGTACAGGACTACCCCGGAAACGATGGCGATCACGAACAGCAACCCCATGAACGCCAGCAGCAATTTGCCCGGCAGGCCGGCGAACATGTCCACGTGCAGGCGCAGCATGACCATCATGAAACCGCCGTTGGCCGAGGGCATTTCCAGGGCCTCGCCGGTGCGCGCATCGAGCATGAAGGTATGGGAGGAATTGGGCTCGGTGTCCGGTGTCGGCGCCATGATGGTGAAGATGCCGTTGGGCTCGTCTTCGTCCCAGCCAAAATACTGGACCACTTCACCCGGACGATGGGCCTTGGCCTTTTCCACCAATTGCTGGAGGTCCAGGTGTGGCGTGTCGGCCGGCATCTCCCGGAACTCGGGGGCGTCGCCCAGCAGATGCTCGATTTCATGATGGAAAATCAGCGGCAGCCCGGTGATCGCCAGCATCAGCAGGAACACCGTGCAGATCAGGCTGGTCCAGGTGTGGACGAAGGACCAGCGGCGGATGGTTTTGCTTTTCATGATGGTTCCAAATGCAAAAAGGCCGCTTGCGGCGAGCACACTATTGACTCAAGGCGCTAATCCATTGTGGCGAGGGAGCTTGCTCCCGCTGGGCTGCGCAGCAGCCCCTCTTGGATGAGCGCTGCGCACTCAAGCGGGAGCAAGCTCCCTCGCCACGGATTCATTCACTTCGACGAGCAACATTGCACTGAGCGGCGTGCCCTCAAAAGATTTTGCAAATGCTAACCGTTTACCATTTGTAATTCACGCTGGCGACGACGTTGCGTTGGTCGCCGTAGTAGCAGTAGAAGCCGTCGCAGGTGGACAGGTAGTCCTTGTTGAAGAGGTTCTTCGCGTCCACCGCCACCGTGACCCCCTTGAGGGTCTTGTTCAAACGGCCCAAGTCGTAATGGGCCGAGGCGTCGTACACGGTGTAGGACCCGACATGGCCCCAGTCGGTGTTGGTGGTGTTGCCGTAGGTGTCGCCGACATAACGCACACCGGCGCCGACACCGAAGCCATCCAGCGGGCCGTTATGCCAGGTGTAGTCCGCCCAGGCGGTGGCCTGGTTGCGCGGCACCTGGGCCATGCGCTTGCCTTTTTCCGCCGTCGTGCCTTTGGTGATTTCACTGTCGTTGTAGGTGTAGGAACCGATGAGCTTCAGGTTGTCGGTCACGTCGCCCGAGGCTTCCAGTTCCAGGCCGCGCACCTGGACTTCTCCCACTTGGCGGGTGACGTTGTTTTCGGTGACGGAGTTGTTTTTCTGGGTCAGGTCGAACACCGCCGCCGTCAGTAGGGTTTTGGTGCCCGGCGGCTGGTACTTGATGCCCGCCTCGTACTGTTCGCCTTCGGTTGGCTTGAACGCGTCAGTGCTGTTGACGGTTGAACCTGCCGCCGCCTGGAACGACTGGGCGAAGGAGATGTAAGGCGTCACACCGTTGTCGAAGACGTAGCTCAGTGCCGCGTTGCCGCTGAATTTCTTGTCGCGCTGGGTGTTGGTCGCATCATTCTGGTTGTGGAACACGGTGCCGGTGTGAATCCAGTCTTCACGGCCGCCGAGGGTCAGGCGCCAGTTGTCCAGGGCGATCTGGTCCTGGATGTACAGGCCCGTCTGATTGGTCTTCTGGTTGTAGTCGTACATGGTGAAGTACTGGACGTTGGAGAAGTCCTGCCCATAGGTCGGGTTGTTGACGTTGCTGGTAGGCACACCGCTAGAGCCCCACTTCCAACGGGCATTGCTGTTGGAGCGTTGGTGGTCCAGTCCCAGCAGCAACGTATGACTCAAGGCTCCGGTCTGGAAGTCAGCCTGGAAATTGTTATCCACGGCAAATTGACTGATGTCTTCGTCAACGATGCTGGCACTGCGTTTGACGGTGCCGTCTGCGCTCACCGATTCGTCTGGACCGTCCGGAAAAAACGAGCCGCCGGCGGAGATGCCCTGGAACTCCAGGTCGCTCTTGGTATAGCGCAGGTTCTGGCGGAACTGCCAGGTGTCGTTCAGGCGATGTTCGAAGTTGTAGCCCAGCGCGTAGTAGGTACGGTCGTAGAATTCCCAATCCGGATCGCCGAGGTTCTTGTGGTGGGAAATCTTGCCCGCTGGCGAAGACAGCTTGGTGCCTTGCAACGGCAAGAACTGCCCGGTGATGCCGGTGTCGTCGCGGGTGTACTGGGACAGCAACGTCAGGCGGGTGTCGTCGTTGATGTTCCAGGTCAGGCTCGGCGCGAGGTTGTAGCGCTTGTCCGGGATGTGATCGACCTGGGAGTTGCTGTCACGTACGGTGCCGCTGAGCCGATAGAGGAACTGACCTTCGTCATCGACCTTGCCGGTGCTGTCGAAATTGATCTGCTTGTGTTCGTAGCTGCCGGCCTGCAACTCGACTTTATGGCTGCTTTCGGCCTGCGGGCGACGGCTGACCATGTCCAGCATGCCGCCGGGGGGCGTCTGGCCGTAGACCGACGAGGCCGGGCCACGCAGCACGGCGATGCGCTCCAGGTTCCAGGGCTCGATTTTCGGCGTGATGTAGTTGCCCTTGGGCAGCGGCAGGCCATCGAGGAATTGGGTCGGGATGAAGCCACGGACCAACAGCCAGTCGTTGCGCGAGTCCGAGCCGTAGCCGCTGCTCTGCACACCGGCGGTGTAGCGCAGGGCGTCATTGAGGTTGAGGACCGAACGGTCTTCCATCTGCTGGCGCGTAACCACGGAGACTGAGCGCGGCAGTTCGACAATCGGCGTATCCGTCTTGGTGCCGGCGGCGGTGCGGGTGGCGACGTAGCCCTCGGTCGGGCCCCACGCGGTTTCGCTGAGGCCTGCACCGATCACGCTGGTTTCCGGCAAGGCCATGACGCCTTCAGGTACAGCCACCAGGCTGTAGGTGCCGGCGCCGCTTTGTTCCAGTTGCAGGCCGGTGCCGCGCAGGGCCTGGCGCAATGCGCCGGTGGCGTCGAACTGGCCCTGGACCGGGGCCGAGGTCTTGCCCGAGGCCAGGGACGGATTCAGGCTCAGGGCGAGGCCAGCCTGGCTGGCGATCTGGTTCAAGGTGCTGGCCAGTGGCGCGGCAGGCAGGTTGTAGGTGCGCACGCTCGAGGCCTGTTCGGCGGCCAGTAGCGGGCCGCTGGCGAAGGGAGTGGCGAAGGCAATGGCGATTGCCAACAGGCTGGGGCGCAACAGGGTGTCTAGCGGGCGGGACATACGGCGGCTCCTGAATGGAAATATTTCTCAATTGCCTGGGTGCCGGATGAAAATTGAAAAGTGATAGGGCTGGATGAAAATAATTTAGATTCGTTTTGCGGGTAGTGGCTTTGTATCAGTGATGGCCTCATCGCGAGCTTGCTCGCGATGAGGCCATTCGCTTCACCACAAAGCCATTCAGGGCTTGGCTTCAGCCCGGGGGCCCACCACCACCCACCACCGCGTGTGATGCTCGACCTGCACCGGCAAGGTCGGCAGCAGGGCGGTCAAGGCCAGGTCGGTGTCGTGTAGCGGGAAACTGCCGGTGATGCGTAAATCCGCCACTTGCGACTCCACACCCAGGTAGCCGCGACGATAGCGCCCCAGCTCATGGACCAAATCTTCAAGACGGGCGTTATCCACCACCAGCATGCCGCGGGTCCAGGCATCGGCGCCGGGGTTCAAGGCGAGGGTCGGCCCGAGGCCGTCGCGGCGCATCAGCACTTGTTGGCCTTCGCGCAGGATCTGTTCCTGGTCCGTGGCCTGGGGATGCGCCGCCACAGCGGATTTCAACACGCTCAGGCGCGTGCCTTCGTCTTCACGCTTGACCAGGAATCGTGTGCCCAAGGCGCGCAGGCGGCCTTCACGGGTCTCGACGATGAACGGACGCGGGTCGTCGTGACCGGTTTCCACCAGGATCTCGCCTTCCTGCAGGACGATGCGACGCTGCTTGTCATCGAAACGCACGTCCAGGGCACTGTGGGTGTTGAGGTTGATCAGCGTGCCGTCGTCCAGGCGCAGGGTGCGCTGTTCGCCTGTCGCGGTGCGCTGATCGGCCAGCCAGTAATCCAGCGGCAGGTAACGATCGCCGGCAAACAGCGCCAGGCCGATGGCCGCGATAACGCTGGCCAGGCCGCTGCCGACCTTGCGTATCCGGCGACGAATGCTCACCCGCGATTGCAGCAACGCGGCGCGCGCCGGCCCGTTGGCCACACTGAAGCGTTGGTCAAGCATGCCCAGCTGCCGCCAGGCCCGGGCGTGTTCTTCGTCGGCGGCATGCCATTGGGCGAAGGCTTCACGCTCCTGGGCGCTGCTCGAGTCCAGGGACAACTGCCAGGCAATGGCGGCATCCAGCACGCTGGCCGAGACCGGTTTGGCATGGGCCTGACTCATGTCGGCTCACCATAAAGTGCGATGTAGCACTGACGGATGCCTTGGGCGAGATACTGCCGTACGCGCGGCACCGAAACCCCCAGGCGCTCGGCGATTTCGGCGTGGCCGAGGCCGTCGAGGCGGTTATAGAGGAAGGCTGCGCGGGCCTTGCTCGACAGTTTGCCAAGCAGGCGATCGATGGCCTTGAGGTCTTCGAGGATGATTTGCTGTTCTTCCACCGAGGGCTGCTCGGCCTCGGGAATCAGCATCAGTTCGGTGAGGTAGGCCTGCTCCAATGCCGCTCGACGGAAATAATCGAACAACAGGCCCTTGGCGATGGCCACCAGAAACGCCCGCGGTTCGCGGGGCGCCTTTAGCTCTTCGCGACCCAGCAAGCGCACAAAGGTGTCCTGGCTCAGGTCCTCGGCCCGTTGCGAACACGCCACGTTGCGTCGCAGCCAGGCCAATAGCCAACCACGATGGTCACGGTATAACGCACCAACCAGATCACTGTGGGGGCTAGGGACTGACGACACGGAGCATCACCGATGTTTTAAGTAACGAGAATTGTTCGCGATTGTGTCAGAGGCGGGGGCGGGAAAGCAATTGGCGCTGGTCGGGCGGCGTGGGATAAGGAAATTGAGGCCGGGTTCTGCGTGGGAGCGAGCTTGCTCCCACAGGGTAGTGTGTTCATCTTCAAGGTGAGTCAAAGCGAAGGCGCTTGCTGCCGCCGTTTCCATTGGCTCAGCCGTTGTTGCAGGTCAAGCGGGCTCAGGATCTGTTGCTGGCGGGCGCGGCTGAACAGGATCAGCGCCAGTTCTGCCGTGGCCAGGGCGTCGGCACTGGCGTTATGGCGGTCGAAGACTTGCAGCTTGAACCAGTCGATCCACTCGTCCAGGCCCGACTTGCGCAGGTTGGCCTGGGGACAAAGCATCGGGGCCAGGTCCGCCACGTCGAGGAATGAATGCTGCAGGCGATAGCCCAAGTAGTCTTTCAAGGCGCGCCCGAGCATGTGGGAATCGAACGGCGCGTGAAAGGCCAGCAGCGGACTGTCGCCGACGAACTCCATGAACGCCAGCAGCGCCTCGGCCGGGTCGCTGCCGGCGGCAATGGCGCTGGGCGCCAGGCCATGGATCAGCACACTGGGTCCGAGTTTCTGTTTATCGCATTGCAAGGTGCGTTCGAACTGCTGGCTGAAGTCGATGGCGCCGTCTTCGATGACCACCGCGCCGATGGACAGCACCTGGTCCTTGTTCAGGTTCAATCCGGTGGTTTCCAGGTCCAGCACGACCCAGCGTTGTTCCCGCAGATCGCATTCACCCAAGGCTGAGGCCGCCGGCAGGCGTTCCAGGCGCCTCTGCATTTCTTCGGACAACATTGGTTGGGCTGGGCGCAACCAGGAAAAAATGCTCACAACTGATACCTCAGCGTCAGGCTGCTTTGCAGGCGTTGGGCCTGGCGCAGGGATTCGCGCAGGATGCGTCGATCCAGATGGTTGAGGCTGTCGGGGTCGACGCGGTTGGAGTAGGGCAGGTTCTCGCGGGTTTGCAATTGATGTTGCTGCATGCGGGTCTGTTGAATGAAGTGATAGGCCTCTTCGTAGGCTGCGCCATCGAGCGGTTCGATCACTTGCTTGTCGACCAATTGCCGCAAGCGCTCCAGGGTATTGTTGGCTTCGATGCCGTTGGCCAGCGCCAGCAGACGGGCGCCGTCGACGAAGGGCGTCAGGCCTTGCACTTTCAGGTCGAGGGTGGCTTTTTCGCCGTTCTTGCGACTCAGCACGAAATCCCGGAAGCGGCCCACGGGCGGGCGGTGGCGCAGGGCGTTTTCGGCCATCATGCGTTGGAACAAACGGTTATCGGCCACTTGATCGAGGATCTGCCGGCGCAACTGCTCGCAGCCTTGCTCATCGCCCCAGACCACCCGCAGGTCGAAATAGATGCTCGAGCCCAGCAGGTTTTCCGGGGTTGCTTCGCGAATGAATGCCGAAAAACGCCGGGCCCATTCAGCTCGGGACAGACACAGCTCGGGGTTGCCGGCCATGATGTTGCCCTTGCACAAGGTGAAGCCGCACAAGGCCAGGCTCTGGTTGATCTGCTGGGCGATGGGCAGTAGCAGGCCGCGAATCTGCGCGGCATGGGCGGCGTCCCGGGCCTCGAACAAAATGCCGTTGTCCTGGTCGGTGTGCAGGGTTTGTTCGCGTCGGCCTTCACTGCCGAAGCACAGCCAACTGAACGGCACGCCTGGGTCACCTTTGTCGATCAGGGTCAGCTCGATGACCCGGCATACGGTGTGATCGTTGAGCAGGGTGATGATGTGGGTGATCTGGGTCGATGACGCGCCGTGGGCCAGCATGCGTTCCACCAGTTGGCCGATCTCGCCGCGCAGGGCCACGAGGTTTTCCACCTTGGGCGCGTTGCGAATGGTCCGGGCCAGGTGCACCAGGTCGACGCGCTGCAAGGAAAACAGATCGCGCTCCGACACCACGCCACACAGGCGTTGGTCCTTGACCAGGCAGACGTGGGCGATGTGCCGTTCGGTCATGGCGATGGCCGCATCGAAGGCGCTGTGGTCCGGCGAGAGGAAAAACGGTGCCTGAGTCATGTGTCCTACGATGGCTTGGGAAAAATCCCCGGCCCCATCGGCCACCACCTGCCGCAGGTCGCGCAAGGTGAAGATTCCCACCGGAGCTTTCTGTTCATTAACCACCACGATGCTGCCGACCTGCTGGTCGTGCATCAGCTTCACGGCTTCGCGCAGCGGCGTGTCCGGGCTGCAACTGACTGGATGGCGCATCGCCAGTTCGCCCAGTCGCGTGTTGAGGGAATACTGGGTGCCCAGGGTTTGCGCAGACTTTTGCTGGACCTGTTGATTGACCTGGTCGAGCAGGCTGCTGACCCCGCGCAGGGCGAAGTCGCGAAATGGGCCGGACAGGGCGAACAGCTTGATGAAGGCCAGTTTGTTCAACTGCAGGCAGAACGTGTCTTCGCCGGCCCGGTGTTCGGTGCGCGTGGCCCGTTCGCCCAGCAGCGCGGCGAGGGGGAAACACTCGCCGGTGGTGATTTCGAAGGTCGTCTCGGTTCCACCCTTGGCCGTATGCGGACGTTCACCTACCACTCGGCCTTGCTTGACGATGTAAAAGTGCTCCACCGGGCCGTCGGCTGGTTTGATGATGGTTTCGCCCGGGGCATAAAAACGCAGCAGGCATTGCTCCACCAGATAGGCCAGGTGAGCGTTTTCCATCTGGTTGAACGGTGGGAAACGCTGGAGAAACTGCAGTGTCCCCTGGATGTTTTGCAACACCGCGGTTTTCCCTGCCTGGGTGAAGGCGTCCGCTTTTTTCATAACCATTACGCAGTCTTTTTTGAATTGTTGTGGTCGATCTGTTCTCCCATGGTCGGCCCCTCAGAGCGGGGTGCCCATTGGACGTAAGTCTAGGTCGCGGCCTAGGGGTGAACTTACGGAAAAAACCTACGCCAGGCGTCAGAAAAATCTTCATTAAATGTTCTTGGAAAAAAATCCGACGAAGTGCACATTGAAGCGCCGCAGAACGATGTCTGACCACTGTGCCAGGGGATCGATTTAAAGAACGTAGAGAGCACCATGTCCGACCACGATATTTTGAGTGACGCCGAGCGCGAGGCGCTGAGTGCCGTCATGCTGGAACCCGACCTGCCGCCGCAGCGCGTCTTGATCGTCGATGACGACAAGGACGCTCGTGAGCTGCTGTCGGAGATCCTGGCGTTGGACGGGATTCACTGCATGACCGCCGCCAGTGGTGAAACGGCACTCAAGATGCTGGAAACCAAGCCATCGATCGGCCTGTTGATCACCGACCTGCGGATGGGCAATGTTGATGGGCTGGAACTTATTCGCCTGGTGCGCGAGTCTCCGCGGGCGGCGCTGCCGATCATCATCGTATCGGGCGATGCCGACGTGAAGGACGCCATCGAAGCCATGCACCTGAGCGTGGTGGACTTTCTGCTCAAGCCGATCGATACCGACAAGTTGTTGGGGTTGGTCAAGCATGAGTTGGGGATGGATCTCTAGCCTGTCGTGAGAATGGCGCTATCGGGTGCTTTTGTGGCGAGGGAGCTTGCTCCCGCTCGGTTGCGCAGCGACCGCAGTGCAGGTCAATAAGATTCCGAACGCTGGAAAAGGGTCTGCTTCGCAGCCCAGCGGGAGCAAGCTCCCTCGCCACAAAAGCGCTCATGTATTTGCAAATGAAAAAGCCCTGATCTTTCGATCAGGGCTTTTTTCGTTGTCACGGCTGCTCAATCACAACCCATTGGCTGCCTTGAACTCACGACGACGACGGTGCAACACCGGCTCGGTGTAGCCGTTAGGCTGCTTCGTGCCTTCGATCACCAGCTCGACCGCCGCCTGGAAGGCGATGTTGCGGTCGAAGTCTGGTGCCAGCGGACGGTACAGCGGGTCGCTGGCGTTCTGGCGGTCGACCACCGGCGCCATGCGCTTGAGGCTTTCCATCACCTGGTCTTGGGTAACGATGCCGTGGCGCAGCCAGTTGGCGATGTGCTGGCTGGAGATACGCAGCGTCGCACGGTCTTCCATCAGGCCGATGTCGTTGATGTCCGGCACCTTGGAGCAGCCCACGCCCTGGTCGATCCAGCGCACCACGTAGCCAAGGATGCCCTGGGCATTGTTGTCCAGTTCGTTCTTGATCTGCTCCGGCGTCCAGTTCGGGTTGACGGCCAGCGGGATGGTCAGGATGTCATCCACCGATGCGCGCGCGCGCTTGGCCAGCTCGGCCTGGCGGGCGAACACGTCGACCTTGTGGTAATGCAGCGCGTGCAGGGCCGCGGCGGTCGGCGAGGGAACCCATGCGGTGTTGGCGCCGGCCAGCGGATGAGCGATTTTCTGTTCGAGCATCGCCGCCATCAGGTCCGGCATCGCCCACATGCCCTTGCCGATTTGCGCACGGCCTTGCAGGCCGGTGCTCAAGCCGATGTCGACGTTCCAGTTCTCATACGCGCCGATCCACTTCTCGGCTTTCATGTCGGCCTTGCGCACCATCGGGCCGGCTTCCATGGAGGTGTGGATCTCGTCGCCGGTACGGTCGAGGAAGCCGGTGTTGATGAACACCACGCGCTCGCTGGCGGCCTTGATGCAGGCCTTGAGGTTGACCGTGGTACGGCGTTCCTCGTCCATGATCCCGACCTTGAGGGTGTTGCGCGGCAGGTTCAGCACGTCTTCGACACGGCCGAACAGCTCGTTGGTGAACGCAGCTTCTTCCGGACCGTGCATCTTCGGCTTGACGATGTACACCGAGCCGGTGCGGCTGTTGCGACGGCTGGTGTTGCCGTTGAGGCTGTGGATCGCTGCCAGGCTGGTGATCAGGCCGTCGAGAATACCTTCCGGCACTTCGTTGCCGTGCTGGTCCAGGATCGCGTCGATGGTCATCAGGTGGCCGACGTTACGCACGAACAACAGCGAGCGGCCGTGCAGGGTCACGCTCGAACCGTCGACGGCGGTGTAGACACGGTCGGGGTTCATGGTGCGGGTGAACGTCTGGCCGCCTTTGGCGACTTCTTCAGCCAGATCGCCTTTCATCAGGCCGAGCCAGTTGCGGTAGATCACCACTTTGTCATCGGCATCGACGGCGGCGACCGAGTCTTCGCAGTCCATGATGGTGGTCAGCGCGGCTTCCATCAGGATGTCTTTGACGCCAGCGGCGTCAGTCTGGCCGACCGGGGTGCTGGCATCGATCTGGATTTCGAAGTGCAGGCCGTTGTGTTTCAACAGCACGGTGGTCGGTGCCGAGGCATCGCCCTGGAAGCCGATCAACTGGGCATCGTCACGCAGGCCGCTGTTGCTGCCGCCCTTGAGGGTGACCACCAGTTTGCCGTCGACGATTTTGTAAGCAATGGAGTCGACATGGGAGCCGGCCGCCAGGGGCGCGGCTTCGTCGAGGAAGGCACGGGCGAAGGCGATGACCTTGTCGCCGCGGACCTTGTTGTAGCCTTTGCCTTTTTCCGCGCCATCGGCTTCGCTGATGGCATCGGTGCCGTACAGCGCGTCATACAGCGAACCCCAGCGGGCGTTCGATGCGTTGAGGGCGAAGCGGGCGTTCATCACCGGCACCACCAGCTGCGGGCCGGCCATGCGGGCGATTTCGTCATCGACGTTTTGGGTCGTAGCCTGGAAATCCGCCGCTTCTGGCAGCAGGTATCCAATGTCTTGCAGGAAGGCTTTGTAAGCCACGGCGTCGTGGGCCTGGCCAGCACGGGCCTGGTGCCAGGCATCGATCCGCGCCTGGAAATCATCGCGTTTGGCGAGTAGGGCTTTGTTCTTCGGCGCCAGGTCGTGGATGACCTTGTCGGCACCGGCCCAGAACGCGTCGGCGGTGAGGCCGGTTCCGGGAATGGCTTCGTTATTCACGAAGTCGAACAGGACTTTGGCGACCTGCAGGCCACCGACTTGAACGTGTTCAGTCATTGCTTGCCTCACTCTGCTCAGCTATTTCGCTTTTCAGCTCTTCGATTTTGACAATGAAGCCTCGGGACATTTAAAGCACAAACCCCGGAACCAGTACATGCCATCGCTGGCGGCTGGGTGGTAAGCCTTGCTGACGGGGCTTTTCAGGGATGCGACTGCGCCTTAAGCAGACATCGGTACAACGTTATGTAGTGCTCGCTGCGGCATACTACATGATCAATTGCGGTTGTGAAAATTAGACTAATTGCGTCGTTCCGCGACCGACTAAAGCAGTACAGTCACGACGCGGTAGCGGATGTTCTCAAAAAAACGGATCATTGTTCCAGATAAATCTAATTAATGTACACATTTACCGTGGCGAGGGAGCTTGCTCCCGCTGGAGTGCGAAGCGCTCCCCTATTTAGGGGGGGCTACTGCGTAGCCCAGCGGGAGCAAGCTCCCTCGCCACGAAAGCAGGGCGGTGCCGATTCATGGCTTGCCTATACTGTCCCTTCCCCAACAAGAGGACTGCGCCATGGACCACCTCGTCATCACTGTTTTCGCCCCGGACAAGCCCGGGCAGGTCGAGCGCATTGCCGATTGCATCGCCGACCACGGCGGTAACTGGCTGGAAAGCCGCATGTCGCGCCTGGCTGGGCAGTTTGCCGGGATCTTGCGAATCGGCGCCCCCGCCGAGGCCCATGAGGAACTGATCGAAGCCTTGCAGGGGTTATCGACTTACGACATCCGCGTGTTGATCGCTGAAAGCGCCCTCGAGGAGTCCTGCACCTGGAAACCCATCACCATGGAGCTGGTGGGCAACGACCGTCCCGGCATAGTGAGGGACATCACCCGGCTGTTGAGCGAGCAGGGCGTCAATGTCGAGCGTCTGGTGACTTACGTCCGGCCGGCGCCGATGAGCAGCGAGCTGCTGTTCCACGCCGAAGCGATCCTTGGGGTGCCCTTGGCCCTGTCGCTGGAGACGTTGCAGGAACGCCTGGAGACCCTGGCCGATGAGTTGATGGTGGAGCTCAAGCTCAGCGACGAAGCGTGACGAAGGTTATCCAAGGAAAAACTGCGCCTGCCTGTGGATAACCTGTAGAGACCCGGCTCCAGCCCAAGCCCGCCGGGCCTCGGCGAGGAATGCTCAAAAAATCATCAGTTTTCAAGGGCTTGTGCACAAACGGCGGGGATCACGTTGTGGATAACCTTGGGAAGGATGAGCGCAGGCCACGCCAGACGTGGCCTGTAGAGGTTTGTGCGTTTTTTGATCAGCTGCGCCGACGCATGCTGATCACCGCATCGACGCTGTACACCGCCAGCCCGGCCCAGATAAACAGGAACGCCACCAGTGTGCTGGACGACAGGTGCTCACCAAACAGCATCACGGCGAGCAGCAGCACCAGCGTCGGCGCGATGTACTGGAGAAAACCGATGGTAGTGTAGGGTAAATGCCGTGTTGCGGCGTTGAAGCACACCAACGGCACCAGCGTCACGGGGCCAGCCGCCACCAGCCACCAGGCTTCGGAGGTGGTCCAGAATGCCGCCTGGGCACTGGTGGCCGTGGGATTGAACAGCAACCAGGCAATGGCGATCGGCACCAGCATCCAGGTTTCTACCACCAGCCCAGGCAGTGCCTTGACCGGTGCCTGCTTGCGGATCAACCCGTAGAAGCCGAAGGTCAGCGCCAGCACCAGTGACACCCAGGGCAGGCTGCCCACTTGCCAGACCTGCTGCGCCACGCCGACCGTCGCCAAACCCACCGCCAACCATTGCATGCGGCGCAGGCGCTCGCCGAGGATCAACATGCCCAGCAATACGTTCACCAGCGGGTTGATGTAGTAACCCAGGCTGGCTTCGAGCATGCGCTCGTTGTTCACCGCCCAGACGTAGGTCAGCCAGTTGGCTGCGATCAGCGTCCCGCTCAGGGCGAGGATAGCCAGGCGCTGTGGGTTGTCCCGCAGTTCGCGCCACCAGCCCGGGTGTTTCCAGACCAGCAGCAACGCCGCGCCGAACAGGGCCGACCACAGCACCCGATGGATGATGATCTCCACCGACGGCACGCTGGCGATGGCCTTGAAGTAGATCGGGAACAGACCCCAGATGATGTAGGCACTCAGGCCCAGGATATACCCGCGACGCGGGTTGGCGGCTTGCATGCAGAATCCTTGCTTAGGCAGCTAACAAAGGCGTGATTGTAAGGAGATTTGTCGGGTCGTGCTGTGAACCTTTGTGAGCGTTTCACTGCAATTCCTTGCGGGAGCGAGCTTGCTCGCGATAGCGGTGGATCAGTCGACAAGGGCGTCGAATGTTCGATCGCAATCGCGAGCAAGCTCGCTCCCGCAGGGGATCCGCGGTGGTCGTCAGAACAGCTTCAACGGCTCTTCATTGAGCGCCGCCAGTTGCTCGCGCAACGCCAATACCTGGTCGCCCCAGTAACGTTCGCTGCCGAACCACGGGAAGCTGCGGGGGAAGGCCGGGTCGTCCCAGCGCCGCGCCAGCCAGGCGCTGTAGTGCATCAGGCGCAGTGCCCGCAGTGGCTCGATCAGTGCCAGTTCTCGCGGGTCGAAGTCGTGGAACTCTCGGTAGCCGTCCATCAGTTCCGACAGTTGGCCCAGGCATTCCTGGCGATCGCCGGCGAGCATCATCCACAAATCCTGCACCGCCGGGCCCATGCGGCAGTCGTCCAGGTCGACGATGTGGAACACCTCGTCGCGGCACATCATGTTGCCGGGGTGGCAATCGCCGTGCATGCGGATGTTCTTGTGGGGCGTGGCGGCGTAGACCTCTTCGACACGCTTGAGCAGATCCCTGGCGACCGACTCGTAGGCCGGCAGCAGGCTACGAGGGACGAAGCCGCTTGCCAGCACAGTGGCCAGTGAATCGTGGCCGAAGTTCTTCACACCCAAGGCTTCACGATGCTCGAACGGACGGGTCGCCCCGACTGCGTGCAGGCGCCCGAGCAATTGCCCCAGGCGATAGAGCTGGTCGAGGTTGCCCGGCTCCGGTGCACGACCGCCGCGACGGGGAAACAGGGTGAAACGAAACCCGGCGTGTTCGTGCAGGCTGGTGCCGTTGTGGATCAGTGGCGCGACCACGGGCACTTCGTATTCGGCCAGCTCGAAGGTGAAGCTGTGCTCTTCCAGGATCGCTTCGTTGGTCCAGCGCTGAGGGCGATAGAACTTGGCGATCAGCGGCTCGGAATCTTCGATGCCGACCTGATAGACGCGGTTCTCGTAGCTGTTGAGGGCCAACACGCGGGCGTCGCTGAGGAAACCGATGCTTTCAACGGCATCGAGTACCAGGTCGGGCGTGAGGGTTTCAAACGGATGGGACATGCTGACTCCTGCGCAGCGGCAGGGCTGCCGCGTCCGGCCCAGCATGGTAGCGCAAAGCAGCCTGGATTGATCGGTGAGACTTGCACCGTTGTGGCGAGGGAGCTTGCTCCCGCTTGGGTGCGAAGCGCCCAAAGAAGAAGGGCGCGCTGCGCAACCCAGCGGGAGCAAGCTCCCTCGCCACGAAGTGTTATGTCCCCGGTCCAGACAAGGGTCAGGCGCCGATGACCCCGCCGTCTTCGCGGGTAATCACCATCACCGACGATCGCGGCTTACCGTTGGGCAGGTGCTCGGGGAAGGTTGAGCCGCCGCTGGGATGCTGGATACCGACAAACATAGCCTTGTAGTCCGGCGAGAAGCTGATCCCGGTCACTTCGCAGCCCACCGGCCCGACCATGAAACGACGGATTTCACCGCTGTTGGGATCGGCGCAGAGCATCTGGTTATTGCCCATGCCGGCGAAGTCCCCGGCGTTGCTCGAGTCGCCGTCGGTCTGGATCCACAGGCGTCCGCCTTTGTCGAAGCCCAGGCCATCGGGGCTGTTGAACATGTTCTGGGGGGTGATGTTGGAGGAACCGCCCTTTGGCGTGCCGGCATGTACCGCCGGGTTGCCGGCGACCACGAACAGGTCCCAGGCGAAGGTCTTGGCGGCGTGATCGTCGCGGTCGGTGCGCCAGCGCAGGATCTGCCCGTAGACGTTCTTGGCTCGAGGGTTAGGCCCGTCCACCGGTTGGCCGGCGTCGCCGCGTTTGGAGTTGTTGGTCAGGGTGCAATAGACCTGGCCGTCTTTCGGGCTGACCACGATCCACTCCGGGCGGTCCATGCGGGTGGCGCCAACGGCGCTGGCGGCCAGGCGTGCATGGATGAGAACTTCGGCCTGGTCGGCAAAACCGCTGCTGGCGTCGAGGCCGTTCTTGCCATGGGTCAGCTCGATCCACTGGCCTTGGCCTTTGGGATGATCCGGGTTGCCGTCGCCGGCATCGAAGCGCGCGACATACAAGGTGCCATGGTCCAGCAGGTTGCGATTGGCCTTGGCGTTCTTGTGATTGATGCGCTCGCGGCTGACGAACTTGTAGATGAATTCGCCACGCTCATCATCGCCCATGTACACCACGGCGCGACCGTCATTGGTTTGCGCCAGGGCGGCGTTTTCGTGTTTGAAGCGGCCCAGGGCGGTGCGTTTTACCGGGGTGGATTGCGGATCGAACGGGTCGATTTCCACTACCCAGCCGTGGCGATTGAGTTCGTTGGGGTTCTTCGCCAGGTCAAAGCGCGGGTCGTGCAAGTGCCAGTTGATTTCACTGCTGGTGACTGTGGCGCCATAGCGTTTCTGGGCCGCGTCGAACTGTAGGTCCGACTTGCTGCTGCCGAAGCAGTCAGTGAAGTTCTCTTCACAGGTCAGGTAGGTGCCCCAAGGCGTCATGCCGTTGGCGCAGTTCTGGAAGGTGCCCAGCACTTTCTTGCCGCTCTTGTCTGCGCTGGTTTTCAGCAGGTCGTGCCCGGCAGCTGGGCCACGCAGGCGAATCGGTGTGTTGCCGTGGATCCTGCGGTTGTAGCGCGATTCCTGGACGAATTGCCATTGGCCGCGCCGACGCTGGATTTCGATCACCGAGACGCCTTCGCTGGCCTGGGCCTTGCGTACGTCTTCGGCCGACTGTGGCTGGCCGCCGTGAGGGAACAGGTATTGGTAGTTGGTGTATTCGTTGTTGATCGCCATCAGCGCCCGGTTATTGTCGCCGGGGAACGGGAACAGGCTCATGCCGTCGTTGTTGTCGCCGAACTGCACTTCCTGTGCGCGGGCGGTGCCGTTGCCACTGGGGTCGAACGCCGGTGCATTTTTCTGCAGGGGCTGGCCCCAACTGATCAGCACCGAGGATTTGTAGCCTGGCGGCAGCGTGATGGTGTCGGCCGTGGCGGCGGCGATGCTGTTGAAGCCCAGCAGCCGGCTGTTGCCTTCGCTCACGGCGGCGGCCAGCACGCTGCGGCTCAGCAGGTTGCCGCCCAGGAACATCGCCGCGCCGCATAGGGCGCCGGCGCTGATGAAACTGCGCCGGCTCAGGCCGACGATCTTTTCCAGGTCGGTGGATTGGTTTTCTTCTAATAGGCTCATCTCAGGCTCCCTGCTGGTTTTGGCAGTCACCTTAAAGCGGGTCGATGAAACTATTGTTGCAACACGCTACAGCGGTGTGCCGAGCAGCACATTTGTCGCTGAAAACGTCACTTGCACCGCTGAGCCGCCTTCCAAATGCTGCTTTTGTAGCTCAAGCGGGTCGGCCAGGGCGCACAGCGTCTGGCCGTTGGGCAGGCTGATGCGCACTTCGCTGGGGCCGTCTTCGGCGGCGTCGACCTGTTCGATCATGCCGCGCAGCGTATTGATCCGCGGTTTTTCCACTTGCTCGACAGGGTGTAATTCCAGCCAGCCGGCCTTGATCAGCGCCACCACGTTGGTACCGACATCCAGCTCCAGGCGCAGCGTGCTGTCGTGGGTAATCTGGGCTTCGATGACCAGGCCCCGGGCCAGCTCCAGGCGTACCCGGTCGTTGTGCCCCTGGGCCTCGATGCCCAGGACCTTGCCATACAATTGATTACGGGCGCTGGTGCGCAGCATCAGGCGACTGAGCAGGCCCAGGTCGCCGGCATCCTCGCTCGCGTCCAATAGTTGTGTCTGCAGCGCTTGCAGGCGCAGATACAGGCGCAGCACCCGTTGGCCTTCCTCCGACAGCCTGGCACCGCCACCGCCCTTGCCGCCAACACTGCGCTCCACCAACGGTTGGTCGGCGAGGTTGTTCAACTCATCGATGGCATCCCACGCCGCCTTGTAGCTCAGGCCCGCGCTCTTGGCGGCGCGGGTGATCGAACCTTGTTCGGCGATGTGCTGCAACAGGGCGATGCGTTGTGGTCGCCGAGCGATGTGCTGGGTCAGAAGCGTGGGCAAGGACATGACGGAAACTGCGTGCAAAGGTCGATGAGCGGACGTTGGCGCCTTGGGCGTGGCGCGTCAAGCCGACTCTCCGGGTTTCGGCGTGCGAGCCAGGCAGTACACATCGACCCGCGCAGCGCCGGCATCGAGCAGCAGGGCGGCCAGCGCCTGGGCGGTGGCGCCCGTGGTGAGCACGTCGTCGACCAACGCCAAGTGACGGTTGTGCAACGCAGCCTGGGGGGCCAGGGCAAAGGCCTGACGCAGGTTTCGCCGCCGAGCCCTGGCATCGAGTGCCTGTTGGGCGGGGGTGTCCTGGGTGCGTCGCAGCAGGTGTTCTTCGCAAGGGATCGCCAACGGCCCACTGAGCCAGCGGGCCAGCAGCGCTGCCTGGTTGAAACCGCGCTGGCGCAAACGCCGGGTCGCCAGTGGCACCGGGACCAGTGCGTCGGGTCGTTCCAGTCCTTCGTCGAAATGATGTTGCAACGACTGCGCGAGCAGGTCGCCCAGCAGTCGGCCCAGGGGCCATTTCGCCTGATGCTTGAAACGGGTGATCAAGCTGTCCACCGGGAAGTCGTAGGCCCAGGGCGCCAGGACCCGTTCGAAGGCCGGCGGCTGCGCGGCGCATTGTCCGCAACGCAGCCCGGCCATGGGCAGCGGCAAGGCACAGACGCTGCATTGATCGCCGAGCCAGGGCAGCTCGCTTTCACAAGGGGTGCAGATAGGCTGCGGCGTATCGGTGCTTTCGCCGCACAGCAGGCAGGATTGTTTGTTTTTTGACCAGATGTAAACCTGTCCTTTGTATCGTGGTTGACAGCGCATGACTCTTCCTTAAATATGCCGAACATCCGTGTCGCGCCTGTGGGTATTCCATGTCCCCAGGCGCCAGCCAAGCATAATCAAGGAAATGCCCATGAGCGCCAGCACCACTGCCAACCTGCGTCATGACTGGTCTTTGGCCGAAGTCAAAGCACTCTTCGTCCAGCCATTCAATGACCTGCTGTTCCAGGCGCAGACCGTGCACCGCGCGCACTTCGACGCCAATCGCGTCCAGGTTTCCACGCTGCTGTCGATCAAGACCGGCGCGTGCCCGGAAGATTGCAAATATTGTCCGCAGTCCGGTCACTACAACACCGGCCTGGATAAAGAGAAATTGCTCGAAGTGCAGAAGGTCCTCGAAGAGGCTGCACGGGCCAAGGCCATCGGTTCGACCCGTTTCTGCATGGGCGCGGCCTGGAAGCATCCGTCGGCCAAGGACATGCCGTATGTGCTGGAAATGGTCAAAGGCGTGAAGGCCATGGGCCTGGAAACCTGCATGACCCTGGGCCGTCTCGACCAGGAACAGACCGAAGCGCTGGCCCAGGCTGGCCTGGACTACTACAACCACAACCTCGACACCTCGCCGGAGTTCTACGGCAGCATCATCACCACCCGCACCTACAGCGAGCGCCTGCAAACCCTGGCCTATGTGCGTGATTCGGGGATGAAGATCTGCTCCGGCGGCATCCTGGGCATGGGCGAGTCCCTGGACGACCGCGCCAACCTGCTGATCCAGTTGGCGAACCTGCCGGAGCACCCGGAATCGGTGCCGATCAACATGTTGGTCAAAGTCGCCGGCACGCCGCTGGAGAATGCCGAGGACGTCGATCCGTTCGATTTCATCCGCATGCTCGCCGTGGCGCGGATCATGATGCCCCAGTCCCATGTGCGGCTGTCCGCCGGCCGTGAAGCGATGAACGAGCAGATGCAGTCCCTGGCGTTCCTGGCCGGTGCCAACTCGATTTTTTACGGCGACAAGCTGTTGACCACCGCCAACCCGCAAGCCGACAAGGACATGCAGTTGTTCGCACGCCTGGGCATCCAGCCCGAAGCCCGCGAAGAACATGCCGACGAAGTGCACCAGGCAGCGATTGAACAGGCGCTGGTGGAGCAGAAGAGCAGCGAGCAGTTTTATAACGCCGCTGTCTGACCACTCACCGATACCCGGATTGGAATGCAAGACCCTGTGGGAGCGAGCTTGCTCGCGATGGCGATGGAACATTCGCATTGATGTCGACTGACACACCGCTATCGCGAGCAAGCTCGCTCCCACAAGGGGCTTTGGCCAGTCTTTAAACAGTTGAGGCCTGCATGCCCTTCGATCTCGCCGCACGCCTGGCTGCCCGTCGTGCCGACAACCTCTATCGCCAGCGCCCGCTGCTCGAAAGCCCGCAGGGCCCGGAAGTGGTGGTGGACGGCCAGCCGTTGCTGGCGTTCTGCAACAACGATTACCTGGGCCTGGCCAATCACCCGCAAGTGATCGAAGCCTGGCGCGCCGGGGCGCTCCGTTGGGGTGTCGGGGGGGGCGCCTCCCATTTGGTGATCGGCCACAGCGGCCCTCACCATGCTTTGGAAGAAGCCTTGGCCGACCTGACCGGCCGCCCGCGGGCGTTGCTGTTCACCACCGGTTACATGGCCAACCTCGGTGCGGTCACCGCGCTGGTGGGGCAGGGCGACACGGTACTGGAAGACCGCCTCAATCATGCCTCGCTGCTCGACGCCGGGCTGTTGTCCGGTGCGCGTTTCAACCGTTACCTGCACAACGATGCCCAGAGTTTGGCCAGCCGCCTGGAAAAAGCCACCGGCAATACCCTGGTGGTTACCGATGGCGTGTTCAGCATGGACGGCGACATCGCCGACCTGCCGGCCCTGGCCCGTGAAGCCAAGGCCAAGGGCGCCTGGCTGATGGTCGACGATGCACACGGTTTCGGCCCGTTGGGAGCCAATGGCGGCGGTATCGTCGAGCATTTTGGCTTGAGCCAGGATGACGTGCCGGTGTTGGTGGGCACCCTGGGCAAGGCCTTTGGCACCGCCGGGGCTTTTGTCGCCGGCAGTGAAGAACTGATCGAAAGCCTGATCCAGTTCGCTCGCCCCTACATCTACACCACCAGCCAACCGCCGGCCCTGGCTTGCGCCACGCTCAAGAGCCTTGAGCTGCTGCGCAGCGAGCATTGGCGGCGCGAGCACTTGCAGGTGCTGATTCGTCAGTTCCGCCAGGGCGCCGAGCAGATCGGCCTGCAATTGATGGACAGCTTCACGCCGATCCAGCCGATCCTGATTGGCGATGCGGGACGGGCCATGCGTTTGTCGCAAATGCTGCGTGAGCGCGGGCTGATGGTCACGGCGATCCGCCCACCCACCGTACCGGCTGGCAGCGCCCGTTTGCGCGTGACCCTGACCGCTGCTCACAGCGAGGCCCAGGTGCAGCTATTGTTGAATGCACTGGCCGAGTGTTTTGCCCTGTTGGGACCGGAGCCAAGCGATGCGTGACCGACTGATATTGCTGCCGGGCTGGGGCTTGGGCGTTTCACCGCTGGAGCCGCTGGCGGCAGCGTTGCACGGGCTCGACGAACACTTGCGAGTGGAAATCGAACCGTTGCCGGCGTTGCTATCGAACGATCCGGATGAATGGCTCGAAGAATTGGACGCCACCGTGCCCCAGGATGCCTGGCTGGGCGGTTGGTCCCTGGGCGGTATGCTGGCCTCGGCGCTGGCGGCGCGTCGGGGTGAGCGCTGCTGCGGCCTGCTGACCCTGGCGAGCAATCCGTCCTTTGTTGCCCATGAGCAATGGCCGAGTGCGATGGATGGAGCAACCTTCGATGGTTTTCTCGCCGGCTGTGCGGCCGATCCACGCCAGACCCTCAAGCGCTTCAGTTTGCTGTGCGCCCAGGGCAGCAGCGACCCACGCGGGTTGTCGCGGTTGTTATTGGCCGGGGCGCCGGGCACATCGCCCGAGGTCTTGATGGCCGGGCTCGAACTGTTGGCGCAATTGGACACTCGCGCCGCATTGCAGCGCTTTCGTGGCCCGCAATTGCATCTGTTTGCCGGGCTCGATGCCCTGGTGCCGGCCGAAGCCGCGGGTGAGTTGCTGGTCTTGCTGCCGGATGTCGAAATCGGCCTGATCGAACAGGCCGGCCACGGATTCCTTCTGGAGGACCCGCACGGTGTCGCGGGGGCGATCCAGGCTTTTTTGCATGAGTCCGGCGATGACTGATCTGTCTCTTCCCAAATTGCCCGGTGCCTTGCCCGACAAGCGCCAGGTGGCGGCTTCGTTTTCCCGGGCGGCAACCAGCTATGACAGCGTGGCCGAACTGCAGCGCGACGTGGGCCAACAGTTGCTCGGGCGCTTGCCGTCTTCGTTTATCCCACAACGTTGGCTGGACCTGGGCTGCGGCACTGGCTATTTCACCCGGGCCCTGGGCGCGCGTTTTGGCGTGGATTCCGGCCTGGCGTTGGACATCGCCGAAGGCATGCTCAACCATGCTCGTCCCCAAGGTGGCGCTGCGCATTTTGTCGCGGGTGATGCTGAGCGGTTGCCTTTGCAAGCGGCGAGCTGTGACCTGGTGTTCTCCAGCCTGGCGGTGCAATGGTGTGCGGATTTTGCCGCGGTGCTGAGCGAGGCCCATCGTGTGTTGAAACCGGGTGGGGTGTTTGCCTTCACCAGCCTTTGTGTAGGCACTTTGTACGAATTGCGCGACAGTTGGCGTCAGGTGGATGGCTTGGTGCACGTCAATCGTTTCCGTGGGTTCGAGACGTATCAACACCTTTGCGCGGACAGCGGGCTGAATGTCGTCAGTCTGGAAAACCGTCCCCATGTGTTGCATTACCCCGACGTGCGCAGTCTGACTCACGAATTGAAAGCCTTGGGCGCCCACAATCTGAACCCCGGCCGCCCCGGCGGCTTGACCGGCAGGGCGCGGATCCTGGCGCTGGTTGAAGCCTATGAGCAGTTTCGTCAGGCGCTGGGACTGCCGGCGACTTACCAGGTGGTCTACGCCGTTTTGGAGAAACCGCTATGAGCCAGGCCTACTTCATTACCGGCACTGACACCGACGTGGGCAAGACCACCGTCGCGGCAGGCCTGCTGCATGCTGCGCGACAGGCTGGCATGAGCACGGCTGCCGGAAAACCCGTGGCCTCTGGCTGCGACGTGACGCCCAAGGGCCTGCGCAACGCCGATGCCTTGGCCTTGCTGGCCGAATGCTCGATACCGTTGACGTATGCACAGGTCAATCCGGTGGCGTTCGAACCGGCAATAGCGCCGCACTTGGCCGCTCGGGAAGCGGGCGTTGCGTTGACGGTGCAGTCGCTACTCGGCCCGATGCGCGAAGTGCTGGCGCTGGGCGCCGACTTCACCTTGATCGAAGGCGCGGGTGGTTGGCGCGTGCCGCTGGCCGGCCAGGACAATCTTTCCGATCTGGCGATCGCGCTGGGCTTGCCGGTGATTCTGGTGGTGGGCGTACGCCTGGGTTGCATCAGCCACGCGTTGTTGACCGCCGAGGCTATCGCCCGTGATGGCTTGCAGCTTGCCGGTTGGGTCGCGAACATCGTCGACCCGGCCACCTCGCGCCTGGAAGAAAACCTGGCAACGTTGGCCGAGCGACTTCCGGCGCCGTGCCTGGGCAGGGTGGCGCGGATTCAGAGCGTGACGGCCGAAGCCGTGGCCGGACACCTGCAACTGGATCTGCTGGACTGAGTCCCGCCAAGGTTTTGCCTATGACGCGGCACTGTGCCATTAGTGTTTTTGTCGGGCCTTTTCCCGGGGCTTCTGATTCAATGGCCACTGTCGACCCTTCAAGAAGACGAGCTCTGCCATGGAAATCTCAGGAAGTACCGCGTTCTATGCCGGTCTGAGCACGATTCAGACAGGGCAGAACCGCGTCGATCAGGCCTCCAGCCAGATCGCCAACAATACGATCGAGCGTTCGGTCACCAGCCAGTCGTCCGAAGTCCAGGTCGATCGCCTGCGCTCGGTGGACCGTAGCCAGCAATCGGACGTGGCCAGCAACATGGTCGATATGGCCCAGGGCAAGTTCCAGGTGCAACTGGGTGTTAATGTCGCCAAGGCATCCGACGAAATGCTCGGTACGTTGATCGATACGTTTGCCTGAACGTCGTTAGGCAAATGCACTCAACGCTTCATGCCGATTTGAGTGCATACCATCCCGCCTCATGAGCTTCCGATGTATCCCCAGATCGTTGGGGTAATTGCGCTACCAACTCCAGAGCTGCCTGCAATAACAACCCGCCCCAAGGGTTGGACTGTCACATCTGCACAGTCGCCGGGGCTTTGCGCCAAAAAGAAGCCCTCTAACTGTCCGCTCTGAGTCACGCGCTCGTACTGCCTCAGGTTTACACCTGCCGAGACGGCGGTACCTACCACCACGATTCTGCCGTCCAGTTGCAGAGTCATCGAGTTGTGGCTCAGTTTGTTTAAAGTGCGAGAAATCAGTAGCGGTTCACCGTTATTGAAACTTCCATCCATTTCACCGTTCGCTTCCAATCTGACAAGTAAGCCGCTTTGCAGGTCGTCTGGAGCGTTGGCGTAGCCGGCGACGAGAATCTTGTCGTCATTCTGGACCAGCACGCGGGTAACGATCTCCGGCTTAAAGCGCTCTGCAGGCAGCAATTGCGCGGCCTCTCCTTCAACAACGATATCGGCGAAACCGTTATTACCAAAGCTAAGGTCCAATTCGCCTGTCGGCATGTAGCGAGCAACGGTTCGCGTCCTCAGGGTTTCGTCCAGGCGTCGCCAACTGCCAGCCACAATGATCTTGCTATCCCTTTGTACCTGCACATTACAGGCGAAGCTTGCGTGGTCATGGAATCGGATATCGATGAAGCCGCGGCCTGCGCCGAAGCCAGTATCAAGTTCCCCGTTGGGTTGCAGGCAAAACAGGCGACTAAGCGATGCTTCTGGTTTTTCTTCGTCAGGAAAAAGGAAGTAAGTGGCGCAGATCAATATTTTTTGATTTTTTTGCAGGCATCCATCTACGAGTTTGTCATTCCATATCGACCCATGGTTTGCATTGACGGGGCCAGGGAGGCTCCTACGACCGAACACGATGTCATGACCGCCATTTGCAAGAAAACGCACCGCCGCCGGGTTCCACTCGCTGTTTTTTGACGAAGCTCCGATGAGCAGGATTTTCTCATCCTCTTGCAGCAATACGCGTGTCGGCCAGCTCTTGTCGCCATCCCGGAAATTCCAACCAATTTCCTGGAACGCCTCGTCCCTGGTCCCGTTAGGCAGGTAGCGCGTCAGTGCAAAATGATCCTGGAGTTGCAAGGCAAAGACCAATTTGGCTTCCCTGTCGTGAGCAATCGTGGTGGCGCTACCTCGTTCATTGAATTGAATATAGCCATCTGTACCAAATTTCCGGTCCAGTTCGCCTGGTATGCGATTCGAACTGTCTCCTGCGGATTGAGTGGCCATGTGCTTTCCTCCATTGGGAACTAGTCTGGACCGAAACGGCGCTGTTCTGTGCCTCGGAGTCAGTACACCAGTTTTCTCGCAAAGCCGAACCTGTAAAGGTTGACAGTCGTGGCGTTGGTCCGCGCCAAGCGCGATCAATTTCAAGACGAGGGACGAGTGGTAACGGATCGGTGCTTGACAAGATTTCGGCGTAAACGTATGTTTCAAACAACTGTTTGATCGCTACAACAAATCCACGCGGTCGTTCATTCCCGGTTACATCAGCAGAGGTTTATCGCTATGCCTGACTACAAGGCCCCCTTGCGTGATATTCGCTTCGTTCGTGACGAACTGCTTGGCTACGAAGCGCATTATCAGAGCCTTCCGGCTTGCCAGGACGCAACTCCGGACATGGTTGACGCCATTCTCGAAGAAGGCGCCAAGTTTTGTGAGCAGGTGCTGGCTCCGCTGAACCGTGTGGGCGACATCGAAGGTTGCACCTGGAGCGAGTCCGGCGTGAAGACCCCGACTGGTTTCAAGGAAGCCTACAAGCAATTCGTCGAAGGCGGCTGGCCAAGCCTGGCCCACGACGTCGAGCACGGCGGTCAAGGCCTGCCGGAATCCCTCGGCCTGGCAGTCAGCGAGATGGTCGGTGAAGCCAACTGGTCGTGGGGCATGTACCCGGGCCTGTCCCATGGCGCGATGAACACCATTTCCGAGCACGGTACGCCTGAGCAACAAGAGGCTTACCTGACCAAGCTGGTGTCCGGTGAATGGACCGGCACCATGTGCCTGACCGAACCACACTGCGGCACTGACCTGGGCATGCTGCGCACCAAGGCCGAGCCTCAGGCCGATGGTTCCTACAAGGTTTCCGGCACCAAGATCTTCATTTCGGCCGGCGAACACGACATGGCCGACAACATCGTTCACATCGTGCTGGCGCGCCTGCCGGACGCACCGGCTGGTACCAAGGGCATTTCGCTGTTCATCGTTCCCAAGTTCCTGCCTAACGCCGACGGCTCCATCGGCCAGCGCAACGCGGTGAGCTGCGGTTCCTTGGAACACAAGATGGGCATCCACGGCAACGCCACTTGCGTGATGAACTTCGACGCGGCCACCGGTTACCTGATCGGCCCGGCGAACAAAGGCCTGAACTGTATGTTCACCTTCATGAACACCGCACGCCTGGGCACCGCGCTGCAAGGCCTGGCCCACGCCGAAATCGGTTTCCAGGGCGGCCTGAAATACGCTCGCGACCGCCTGCAAATGCGTTCCCTGACCGGCCCGAAAGCGCCAGACAAGGCCGCTGATCCGATCATCGTCCACCCTGACGTGCGTCGCATGCTGCTGACCATGAAGGCCTTCGCCGAAGGTAACCGGGCGATGGTCTACTTCACCGCCAAGCAGGTCGACATCGTCAAGTACGGCGTGGATGAAGAAGAGAAGAAAAAGGCCGATGCACTGCTGGCGTTCATGACGCCGATCGCCAAGGCCTTCATGACCGAAGTCGGTTTCGAATCGGCCAACCACGGCGTACAGATCTATGGCGGCCACGGCTTCATCG
Source organism: Pseudomonas sp. 3JA (assembly GCF_036961705.1). Lineage (NCBI taxonomy): Bacteria > Pseudomonadati > Pseudomonadota > Gammaproteobacteria > Pseudomonadales > Pseudomonadaceae > Pseudomonas > Pseudomonas sp. 3JA. The sequence continues at coordinate 79,568 of NZ_JBAMDJ010000016.1, read as the reverse complement.
CCGAGTGGGGCATGGAGCAGAACGTTCGCGACAGCCGTATCTCGATGCTGTACGAAGGCACCACCGGCATCCAGGCACTCGACTTGCTGGGCCGTAAAGTGCTGATGACCCAGGGCGAGGCACTCAAGGGCTTCACCAAGATCGTCCACAAGTTCTGCCAGGGCAACGAAGGCAACGAAGCGGTCAAGGAATTCGTAGAACCCCTGGCTGCGCTGAACAAGGAATGGGGCGAGCTGACCATGAAGGTCGGCATGGCGGCCATGAAGGATCGCGAAGAAGTCGGCGCCGCGTCGGTGGACTACCTGATGTACTCCGGTTACGCCTGCCTGGCCTATTTCTGGGCCGACATGGCGCGCCTGGCGGCGGAAAAACTCGCAGCCGGCACCACTGAAGAAGCCTTCTACACCGCCAAGCTGCAGACCGCGCGCTTCTACTTCCAGCGCATCCTGCCGCGTACCCGTACCCACGTGGCAACCATGCTGTCGGGCGCCAACAACCTGATGGACATGAAGGAAGAGGACTTCGCGCTGGGCTACTAAGCCTCACGCGCTTCTTCCAAAAGCCGCTGCTTCTTCGGGAGCAGCGGCTTTTTCATGCCTGCCACAAATTTGTATTCACCGCAGGCCCTTGTGGGAGCGAGCTCGCACACAGGGGCAACCAGGATCCTGAAACAATATTCATCCAACTCGACCCTAAGAAAACCGTCACCTCTGCCGTTACAGCGATGGCAGTGTGACATCTGTCACATCTCGCGTGCCTTACTGCTCCAGTTGCAGGCACAATGCCATCTTTGATCAGCCGGGTTGGAGCTTTACCCTTGCCGCGTTCTTCCGCTGTACGTTTCAGCCATTTCCTGCCGTCATTGCTGCTGTTGCTGGCGGGGCTTGCGGCTGCCTACGTCAAGGATCTCAACGTTTTCTTCACCTCGCTGTTCAACGTGCTCCCGACGCTGGTGTTGTTGCTGGGTGGGGCGTATTGCGCGGTCTACCGACGTCAACGTGAACTGTTTCTGATGGTCACGGTGTACATCGCCTATTTCCTACTGGACACCCAGACTGACTTCTATCGCGATAACGGCAAGGTGCGCGAAGACGCGGCGGTGGTGTTCCATCTCGTTTGCCTGTTGTTGCCGTTGTTGTTCGGGCTGTTCGCCGCATGGCAGGAGCGTACCCATCTGTTTCAGGACATGGTGGCGCGGTTCGCGGTGTTGCTGGTCTTTGGCAGCGTGGCGCTGGCCCTGGAGCAGAGTTTCCCCCAGGCCTTGCTGTTGTGGCTTTCGGAGATCCGCTGGCCGGCGTTGCACGGTGCCTGGATGAGCCTGATTCAATTGTCTTACCCGATGTTCGCCGCCGCGTTCCTGCTGCTGGCCTGGCAATATTGGCGCAACCCCCGGCCACTGCATGCTGCGCAATTGGTGGGGGTGCTGGGGTTGTTCTGGATGTTGCCGAAAACCTTCATCCTGCCGTTCACCCTGAACATCATGTGCAGCCAGGTGATGTTGATGATCGCTGCGGCGGTCGCCCATGAGGCCTATCAAATGGCCTTCCGTGACGAACTCACCGGCCTGCCGGGCCGTCGGGCGCTGAACGAACGCATGCAGCGCCTGGGGCGCAATTATGTGCTGGCGATGAGCGACGTGGACCACTTCAAGAAATTCAACGACACCCACGGCCACGATGTGGGTGACCAAGTCCTGCGCCTGGTGGCCAGCAAATTGTCGAAAATCGGCGGTGGCGGTAGGGCGTATCGCTACGGCGGTGAGGAATTTGCCCTGGTGTTCGCAGGCAAGACCATCGACGAATGCATGCCCCATCTGGAAGTCATTCGCCAGTCCATCGAGACGTACGCCATCCAACTGCGCAACCCTGACAGTCGTCCCCAGGACGACCAACAAGGCCGCCAGCGTCGCTCCGGTGCCGGTGCGTCCAGCGTCTCGGTGACGGTCAGCATCGGTGTCGCGGAACGTCTCGAGCAACGCACGCCTGAAGAAGTGCTCAAGTCCGCCGACCAGGCGCTCTATAACGCCAAGGGCGCGGGGCGTAACTGTGTGATTGCCTTCGGGCAGAACCGCCGCGGTGCGGTGCGCATGGAGACTGCCGCGGGTTGAGTGATGACGGCGCATTCAGCGTCTGGACTGTGATTGTGGGCCTGGGTGGCCGGCAGTAGGTTGAAACGATCTGCTACCGGAGAAAACCACCATGCCCGAGTACAAAGCCCCACTGCGCGACATGCGCTTTCTGATCGATCACGTCTTCGATTTCCATGGCCGCTATGCCGAGCTGGGCGCCAGCGACGCCAGCCCGGACATGGTCAGCGCGATCCTCGAAGAAGCTGCCAGGTTCTGTGAGAACGTGCTGGCGCCGCTCAATCGCTCCGGTGATGAAGAGGGTTGCCATTTCGACAACGGTGTAGTCACCACGCCGACAGGCTTCAAGCAGGCTTTCGCACAGTACGTGGAGGGCGGCTGGCATGGGCTGGCGGCGGACCCGGCGTATGGCGGCCAGGGCCTGCCTAGCTCCCTGGGCCTGGTCATCAGCGAGATGATCGGCTCCAGCAACACGTCTTGGGGCATGTACCCGGGCCTGACTCATGGCGCCATGTCGGCGATCCATGCCCACGGCACGGCAGAACAGAAACAGACCTACCTGAGCAAACTCACCGCCGGCCAGTGGACAGGCACCATGTGCCTGACCGAAGCCCACTGCGGCACCGACCTGGGCATCATCAAGACCCGCGCCGTGCCCCAGGCCGACGGCAGCCATGCGATCTCCGGCAGCAAGATCTTCATTTCCGCCGGCGAACACGACATGAGCGATAACATCATCCACCTGGTGCTGGCCAAGTTGCCGGACGCTCCCGCCGGGACCAAGGGCATCTCGCTGTTCATCGTGCCCAAGTTCCTGCCCGACGCCAGGGGTGAGGCAGGGGCGCGCAATGGCGTGTCCTGTGGTTCGATTGAACACAAGATGGGCATCAAGGCATCGGCCACCTGTGTGCTGAATTTCGATGGGGCCAAGGGGTTCCTCATCGGCGAGCCGAACAAGGGCCTCAATTGCATGTTCACCATGATGAACCACGCCCGGCTCGGCACTGGCATGCAGGGCCTGTGCCTGGGCGAGGCGAGCTTCCAGGGCGCCATCAGGTACGCCAACGACCGTTTGCAGATGCGCGCGCTGACCGGCCCCAAGGCGCCGGAAAAAGTCGCCGACCCGATCATCGTCCATCCCGATGTGCGCAGGATGCTGCTGACCATGAAAGCCTTCAACGAAGGCAATCGGGCGCTGACCTATTTCACCGCGCAATTGCTCGATACCGCGCACCTGAGCCCGGACGAAACCGCCCGCCAGGAGGCCGAGGACCTGCTGGCGTTCCTCACGCCGATCTGCAAGGCTTTCATGACCGACACCGGGCTGGAGGTGACCAACCACGGCATGCAAGTGTTTGGCGGTCACGGCTTCATTCGTGAGTGGGGCATGGAGCAGTTGGTGCGAGATTGCCGCATCGCGCCGATCTACGAGGGCACTAATGGAATCCAGGCCCTGGATCTGCTGGGACGCAAGGTGCTGGGCAGCCAGGGCAGATTGCTGCGAGGTTTCGCCAAAATCGTCCATAAATTCTGCGTGGCCAATGCCGAACACCCGCAGCTCAAGGCGTACGTCGCGCAACTCGACGGGCTCAACCAGCAGTGGGGCGAGCTGACCACTCGGGTTGGCATGGCCGCCATGAAGAATCCAGATGAGGTCGGCGCCGCCTCCGTGGATTATTTGATGTACAGCGGTTACATCATCCTGGCCTACCTGTGGTTGCGCATGGCCTTGGTGGCTCAGTCGCAACTCGACAGCGGCAACGGTGACGGCGATTTCTGCCAGGCCAAACTGGCGACCTGCGAGTTCTACTTCAAGCGCCTGCTGCCGCGTACGACCGCCCATCGGGCTGCGGTCGAGGCCGGGAGCGACTGCCTGATGACGCTACCTGCAGAGTTGTTTGCCCTCTGACTGAACCTGTGGCGAGGGAGCTTGCTCCCGCTGGGCTGCGCAGCAGCCCCTTTTTGTGAGTGCTGCGCACTCAAGCGGAAGCAAGCTCCCTAGCCACCATCACATTCAAGCCTACATGCTGACTAAAAATAACAAAACAGTCATAGGTTGACCCTATGTGTCGCAAAAGTTGTTGAGGTACACTCCGATCCATGTAAAAACCGTTTTCTCACGAACCAACTGTTTAGATCCTGCGAGGTTTGCCATGGCTGACTACAAAGCGCCCCTGCGCGATATGCGCTTCGTCCTCAATGAAGTGTTCGAGGTCGCGAAACTCTGGGCCCAATTGCCGGTGTTGGCCGATACCGTGGATGCCGAAACGGTCGAAGCGATCCTTGAAGAAGCCGGCAAAGTCACCAGCAAAAGCATCGCGCCCCTCAGCCGCGCCGCTGACGAAGAAGGTTGCCACTGGGCCGACGGTGCCGTCACCACGCCGGCAGGTTTCCCACAGGCCTACAAGACTTACGCTGAAGGCGGTTGGGTCGGTGTCGGCGGTGACCCGGTGTACGGCGGCATGGGCATGCCCAAGGCCGTTTCGGCCCAGGTCGAGGAAATGGTCAACTCCGCCAGCCTGTCCTTCGGCCTGTACCCGATGCTGACCGCCGGCGCCTGCCTGTCGATCAATGCCCACGCCAGTGAAGAATTGAAAGCAGCGTACCTGCCGAACATGTACGCCGGCGTCTGGGCCGGTTCCATGTGCCTGACCGAGCCTCATGCCGGTACGGACCTGGGGATCATCCGCACCAAGGCCGAACCCCAGGCCGACGGTTCCTACAAGGTCAGCGGCACGAAAATTTTCATCACTGGCGGTGAGCACGACCTCACCGAGAACATCATTCACCTGGTGCTGGCGAAACTGCCGGACGCGCCGGCAGGCCCCAAGGGGATTTCGCTGTTCCTGGTGCCCAAGTTCATGGTCAATGCCGACGGCAGCCTGGGCGCGCGCAACGCGGCCAACTGCGGCTCGATCGAACACAAGATGGGCATCCAGGCATCCGCCACCTGCGTGATGAACTTCGACGAAGCCGTGGGTTATCTGGTAGGCGAGCCGAACAAGGGCCTGGCGGCGATGTTCACCATGATGAACTACGAACGTCTGGGCGTCGGCATCCAAGGCCTGGCCTCGGGTGAGCGTTCCTACCAGAACGCCATCGAATACGCCCGTGACCGCCTGCAAAGTCGTTCGCCAACCGGTGCGCAGAACAAGGACAAGGTCGCCGACCCGATCATCGTCCACCCCGACGTGCGTCGGATGCTGCTGACCATGAAAGCCTCGAACGAAGGCGGCCGGGCATTTTCCACCTACGTGGCGATGCAACTGGACACCGCCAAGTTCAGCGAAGATCCAGTCACGCGCAAGCGCGCCGAAGACCTGGTGGCGTTGCTGACACCGGTGGCGAAGGCCTTCCTGACCGACCTGGGCCTGGAAACCACAGTCCATGGTCAACAGGTGTTCGGCGGCCACGGTTACATTCGTGAATGGGGCCAGGAGCAACTGGTGCGCGATGTGCGTATCACCCAGATCTACGAAGGCACCAACGGTATCCAGGCGCTGGACCTGGTGGGGCGCAAGATCGTCGGCAGCGGCGGTGCGTTCTACAAGTTGTTTGCCGATGAAATCCGGCACTTCACTGCCACCGCGAGCAGCGACCTGGCGGAGTTCACCAAGCCGCTGAACGATGCGGTCGGTACGCTGGATGAGCTGACCGAATGGTTGTTGGACCGAGCGAAAAGCAACCCGAACGAAATCGGCGCGGCGTCGGTGGAGTATCTCCAGGCGTTTGGCTACACCGCGTATGCCTACATGTGGGCTCTGATGGCCAGGGCGGCCTTGGGCAAAGAAGGCCAGGATGATTTCTACGCGAGCAAATTGGGCACGGCGCGGTTCTATTTCGCCCGTCTGCTGCCGCGTATTCACTCTTTGAGTGCTTCGGTGAAGGCAGGGAGCGAGTCGCTGTTCTTGCTGGAGCCCGGACAGTTCTAAAAACTGACATTGTGTAAGCAAACGCTTACACAATGTGCTGGCGTTTTCCCTCTATCGGCAGGTTGGATCCAAGGCTAATCTACTTCACATGGACGCCGCGCAGGATGCGCAAAAGTAACAACACGGACACGTAGGATTCTGCCAGGAAGGCGGAGTGAAATGGATGTCAGGGAAACAGTCTGCAAAGCCCCGCTTCGGCGGGGTTTTCTTTTGCCTGCGTTTTTTGTTCCTGGCAGGCGCCCTCCATCGGAGCTGCTTGTGGTTGCGTTTCACTGAACCCTGGCGAGCGGCCTGGGGTCAATGAGCTATATGGCAATTTGGCCATCGTCGATCAGGGAGTCATCCATGGATTTCATTCGTATCATTATCGCCATCCTGCTGCCGCCATTGGGGGTGTTTCTGCAGGTGGGTTTTGGCGGGGCTTTCTGGCTGAATATCCTGCTGACGCTGCTGGGTTATATCCCTGGCATCGTGCATGCGGTGTACATCATCGCCAAGCGCTGAGGCCATGAGGGGATTTATCTGTGGCGAGGGAGCTTGCTCCCGCTGGAGCGCGCAGCGGTCCCAATGTTTTTGCGATTGCTGCGCAATCGAGCGGGAGCAAGCTCCCTCGCCACAATGAGCGCCGTTGTCATAGACCGCAATCGATCACCCTGCGATAAAACAACCACTCATGCTCCAGCGCATGGGCCTGGTTCGCCGCCTTGCGAAAACCATGACGCTCATCCGGGTAGTAGTGCGCTTCGACCGTAACGCGGTTCTGCTCCAAAACCCTGACCATGTCCCGGGTCTGCTGTGGCACGACCACGGCGTCCAGCTCGCCTTGAAAGAAGATCACCGGTACGCGAATCCGCCCGGCATGCAGCAGCGGCGTCCGGGCGCGGTAGCGTTCGGCATCGTGTTGCGGGTCGCCGATCAGCCAGTCCAGGTAATCCCCTTCGAACTTGTGCGTCGTGCGGCCGAGGGCGACGGGGTCGCTGACGCCATAGAGGCTGGCGCCGGCCCGGAACACCTCATGGAACGCCAGGGCGCACAGGGTTGTATATCCACCGGCACTGCCGCCCCGAATGAATGCGCAGCGACCATCGATCAAGCCTCGCTCGTCCAGATACGCGACCACCGCGCAAGCATCCTCGACATCCACCCCCCCCCAGTTCAAGTGCAGCGCCTGTCGATACGCCCGGCCATAACCACTGCTGCCTCGATAATTGAGGTCGGCGACGGCGAAACCGCGTTGGGTCCAGTATTGGATACGCGGATCAAAGATGGGGTAGCAGGCTGAGGTCGGTCCACCGTGGATAAACACCACCAGCGGCGGTTTCTCGATGGCAGTCATGGCCGGATAAAAGAACCCATGGGCTTCGCTTGAGCCTGAGGGGTATCGCAGGGTGCGGGGCCGACTGATCTGTTCGACGGGCAATGGCGCGACGCCGCCGGCCAGCACCGCCACTTCATGACTATGCCGCTCGATGGCAATGACCGCCGATGGGCCGGTCGGCGAGGCGGCAATCGCGTAGATGAACCGCTCATCCAACGCCAGGCTGCGAAAGCGGGTGTGGGTGCCGGTGAAGTCCTCATCGACATCGTCAACGTGGCACAGGCCCAGGCGTCCAAAGCCCGCTTCGGTCCAACTGGCTAGGTACGTGTGTTGGTCCAGCGGCAGCCAGGTGCAGCCACCCAGTTGCCACGGCGCTGGGGCATGATCGGCTTGAGCGGCAGGCAGCGGTTCCAGGCCCTGGGCCGACTCCACCCAAGGCTGCCAATAACCCCCGCGATCAGTCAGGCAATAAAGACGACTGGCCGCATCGAAGCGCGGTTGCTGGATGGACTCTTCTTCACCGTTGCCCGCGACACAGCGCGGCGCACCCCAACCCGCGGTGTTGCGCTCGGCCAGCATCAAGCGCGTTGCGGTCCAGGGTTGATGCGGGCGGCTCCATTCAATCCAGGCGAGCCGCTGGCCGTCCGGGCTCACGGTGGGTGACGCGTAGAAATCCGCACCTTCGGCCAGCAGATGTCGCTGATGATCCACCAGCCCGATCGACACCAGGCGATGCTGGTTGGCCTGTTCTTCCACCGCCAGTACCTGGCCGTCGGCGAAGCTCAGATCCCCATAACGGCAGTCACCCGAGGTCAGCGCTATGGGGCGTTCGTCGTTCAGGGATTGGTGGTACAGCTGCTGGTCGGCCTCATTGACGAACAGCACACCGTAATGGCTCAGGCAGAATGATCCACCGCCGTATTCATAGACCCGGCTGCGCGCGCTGAACCCGTCCGGTGTCAGGCAGCGGGGCATGGCGTCTTGCCAATGCCAGATCCGGCAGGCACCGTCTGCGGGGCGGTATTCATTCCAGAACAGGCCCAAAGGCCCGAGCTGCAGTTCGGCGAAGTCGGTGCCGGCGGCAACGGCCTGGGCGGCGCTGAAAGGCTCAGCCTTTTGCGATGAGGCGCGAGTTTCGTTCATTGCGAAAGGCCAATTGTTCGATGGTTTGCGTGGCGTGCTCGGCGTCTTCACGCGCCTGCAGGATCACCCCGTGATGTTCGGATTTGCTGCACACCGGGTCGGCGTTGCTGGCGTCGCCGGTGAGCATGAACGCCTGGCAGCGGCAGCCGCCGAAGTCCTTTTCTTTTTCATCGCAGGAGCGGCACGGTTCGGGCATCCAGTCATAACCGCGGAAGCGGTTGAAGCCGAATGAGTCGTACCAGATGTGCTGCATGCTGTGGTCGCGCACGTTGGGAAATTGCACCGGCAACTGGCGGGCACCGTGACAGGGCAATGCCGTGCCGTCCGGCGTGACGGTGAGGAAAATGCTGCCCCAGCCGTTCATGCAGCCCTTGGGGCGTTCTTCGTAGTAGTCCGGCGTGACGAAGATCAGCTTGCATGGATTGCCTTGCGCTTCCAGCTTGGCGCGGTATTCGTTGGTGACGCGCTCGGCACGCACCAGTTGTTCCCGAGTGGGCAGCAGGCCGACGCGGTTGAGCTGCGCCCAGCCATAGAACTGGCACGTGGCAAGCTCGACGAAGTCGGCCTCCAGAGCGATGCACAGTTCGATGATGCGATCGATCTTGTCGATGTTGTGCCGATGGGTCACGAAGTTCAGCACCATCGGGTAGCCGTGGGCTTTCACCGCCCGGGCCATTTCCAGTTTTTGCGCGAAGGCTTTCTTCGAGCCGGCCAGGAGGTTGTTCACCTGCTCGTCGCTGGCCTGGAAACTGATCTGGATATGGTCGAGGCCGGCCTTCTTGAAGTCGCTGATTTTCTGCTCGGTCAGGCCGATGCCGGAAGTGATCAGGTTGGTATAGAAACCCAGCCGGCGCGCCTCGCCGATCAACTCGGCCAGGTCCTGGCGCACCAACGGTTCGCCGCCGGAAAAGCCCAGCTGCGCGGCGCCCATCTCGCGGGCTTCGCGAAAGACCTTGAACCACTGCTCGGTGCTCAGCTCCTGGCCCTGTTCGGCGAAGTCCAGCGGGTTGGAGCAGTACGGGCATTGCAGCGGACAACGGTAGGTCAGCTCGGCCAGCAGCCACAGCGGCAGGCCGACTTCAGGCTTGGGCGGCAGCCCGTTGGTCTCAGACAAGTTCGATCCAGTGCTGTGCACGGGCGACCTCCATGAATTGCTCGATGTCGTCACCGAGTTCCGGCACGTCGGGAAACTGCTTCGCCAACTCGCCGACGATGGCCGCGACATCCCGTTCACCGTCGATCAGCCCGCCGATCAGCGCAGCGCTGTCGTTCAGCTTGATCATGCCTTCAGGATAGAGCAGCACATGGCCTTTCTGGGCCGGTTCGTACTGGAAACGATAGCCGGGGCGCCAGCGTGGGGTTTGGCTGCGGTCGAAACTCATAAGGTAATTCCTTTGTGCCAAACCCGTTGGTCGGTCACGCTGTGATAGGGCGGGCGGTTCAATTCATAGGCCATGCTCATGGCGTCGAGCATGCTCCAGAGGATGTCCAGTTTGAACTGGAGAATCTCCAGCATTCGCTCTTGCCCTGCGCGGGTGGTGTAGTGCTGCAAGGTGATCGCCAGGCCATGCTCCACGTCACGCCGGGCTTGGCCCAGGCGGGTGCGGAAGTATTGATAGCCGGCTGGGTCGATCCACGGGTAATGCTGCGGCCAGCTGTCCAGGCGCGACTGGTGGATCTGCGGGGCGAACAGTTCGGTCAGCGAGCTGCTGGCGGCTTCCTGCCAGCAGGCCCGCCGGGCGAAGTTGACGTAGGCGTCCACGGCGAAACGCACACCTGGCAGCACCAATTCCTGGGAGCGCAGTTGATCGGGGTCCAGTCCCACCGCCTGGCCCAGCCGCAGCCAGGCTTCGATACCGCCGTCTTCGCCGGGGGCGCCGTCATGATCGAGCAGGCGCTGGATCCACTCGCGGCGGATCTCCCGGTCCGGGCAGTTGGCCAGGATCGCGGCATCCTTGAGCGGGATATTCACCTGGTAGTAAAAACGGTTCGCGACCCAGCCCTGGATCTGCTCGCGAGTCGCGCGGCCCTCATACATCGCCACGTGATAGGGGTGATGGATGTGGTAATACGTGCCCTTGGCACGCAGGGCCGCTTCGAACTCGGCGGGGGACAGGGGGGTGTCAGTCATTTCGGTTGCTCCTACAGTTCAATACTCATGCCGTCGTAAGCCACTTCGACATTGCGCCGCACCAGCTCGGCCCGCTCGGCGGAGTCTTCATCGAGGATCGGGTTGGTGTTGTTGATATGGATAAGGACCTTGCGCTGATTGGGCAGTTGCTCCAGCACTTCCAGCATCCCGCCGGGACCATTCTGCGCCAGGTGGCCCATTTCCCGGCCAGTGCGGGTGCCGACGCCACGGCGCTGCATTTCATCGTCGTCCCACATCGTACCGTCCACCAGCAGACAATCGCTGCCGGCCATGATCTCCAGTAACGACTCGTCGACCTTGCCCAGGCCCGGGGCATAGAACAGTTTGCCTCCCGTGCGAAGGTCTTCGACGATCAGCCCGATATTGTCGCCCGGGTGCGGGTCGAAGCGGTGCGGTGAATAGGGCGGTGCGGCGCTGCGCAGGGGCAGCGGGGTGAAGCGCAGGTTCGGGCAGGCCGGGATGGTGAACGATTGGTCGAGTTCGATACGGTTCCAGCTCAGCCCACCGTTCCAGTGGGTCAGCATGTTGAACAGCGGGAAACCGGTGCTCAGGTCTTCATGGACCATGTCGGTGCACCAGACCTGGTGCGGGCACCCTTCACGCAGGCTGAGCAGGCCGGTGGTGTGGTCGATCTGGCTGTCCATCAGGATGATCGCGCCAATGCCGGTGTCGCGCAGGGCCCGGCCCGGCTGCATCGGGGCGAACGCCTGGAGCTGGGCGCGAATGTCCGGGGAGGCGTTGCACAGCACCCAGTTCACACCGTCATCGGACAGGGCGATGGACGATTGGGTGCGCGCCTGGGCCCGCAGGCTGCCGTCGCGAAAACCTGCGCAATTGGCGCAGTTGCAGTTCCACTGGGGGAAACCGCCACCGGCGGCAGAACCTAGAATCTGGACGAACATGGCTGCTCCATCTGCAAACCGAAATAAAAACGCCTCGGCTGGCCGAGGCGTAGTGCTGCGTGCTTAACCGCCTGCAGCATTCAACGGCTGGCGAAGTACATGGTGACTTCGAAACCGATACGCAGGTCGATATATGCGGGTTTGGACCAGGACATGGGAATACTCCTTTGGTTGGGATGCTTTCGTTAGTTGGAACGGTTGAGACCTATACATATAGTCCACCTCCGCGCGGAGATGTTCAGATGCTTAGGCGGCTATGTTACTAAATCTGACAGATCGTTCGCCGCGATTCTCGAAGAAAGCTCATTACGGCCGCTGCAACGATCACTGCGGCGCTTGCCAGCGCTCTCCCGGACAGGCTCCGTTGCTCAGGCAATACCAGCCCCCTTCAGCTTCGATCAGACGTTGGGCGGCTCTTTGTAGCTGCGTGCGATCCAGGTACACGATGGCGGCGGAGAGTTGTTCAAGATAATCCGACGGGTGGCCGGCCAGCTTGCCCTGCCAGAGCAGCTCGGCGGCCTGGGCGCAGGGCAGGGCGGTGCTCTGGAGTTGGGCGGCAAGCGCCTGCTGCTGGCCGGTCAGGGAGACATCATCGAGTTGCTGGAGCAACGCCGGTAATTCGGCCAGGAACTGTTCGATGTGGGCGCTCAGTTGCGTCGCCGAAAGGCTGGGCGATTGGACGCCGAACAATATCCCGGTTTGCCCGTCGATCTGCTTCAACCCACTGAACACCGCATAGCCCAACTGCAACTCGACGCGCAGGCGCTGATAGAACGGCGTCTGACACAGCTGTGCCAGCAATCGCCAGGCGGCTTCGTCGGCCAGCGTCGGGGTGGCTGTCGGGCAAAACAGCAACACGGCCGGTTCTTCGCCGTGAGTCTGGAGCGTATGCCAGAGGCGTTGCCCGCGAGGTGCCGGCGCCAGGCTGGCTTCATCGCCGGTAATGCCCGGCACTCGGGCCAACGCAGGGCCCAACGACCCTTGGGTGGCCGCCGACAGGCCGATGCACAGCCCGTCCCATCGGGCCGTTGTCCACACGCTTTGGTCGCTGTCGGGCATTGGCAACGCCGACGCTTGGCGGTTGGGGCGGCAGTGATCTGGCAGCGCCTTCAACAGATGCCGAATCGGCATCGGTGGGGGTTCGTGACTGGCCTGGGCCATTGGCAGCGGTTGCGCAAGCTTCGTCAGAACGTGTTCGAGCACCAACGGTATCGGTGCCTGTAAGCCAACCAGTTTCAGTAGCCATTGATGACCGGAGGGTTGGAAGCTGACATCCACGCCGGCCTGGCGAGCATCCTCTCGCACATCCTGCAGGTGCCGGTCGAGCCTGGATTGAAAGTCCTGCGGTGTCTGGGTCGCCAGTTGCCAGCGCAGGTACACCGCGCCTTCACGACCGTTGTCTGGCAGCGCCTGGCTGAACTGCATGGGTGAGCGTTCCCGACGCCCCCGGGAGCGGTCCTGGGCGAAGGTTCGCAAGCCGCGGTGGGCGCTGGTCTGGCCGCGTATCAGCCCGGCGCGGGGCGCTTCGCTTGGCGTTTGCAGGAACGGATTGGGTGCGGGCAACTGCCAGGGTTCCACGACGTTATCGGCGGGGTGCAGTTGCCTGAGGATTTCCCTGAGCCTCACGAGGTCGTTTGCCAACAGCGGCCCGTCACGTCCTTCACCGTCCCAGCGGGCCACCTGCAAGGCCGATCCTGTCTCCTGCCGGCGCTGCAACCGTGCGGTGAACTCCTGGCGCAACGGCGCCCAGTCGTCCTGGGCGGCAAAGAACCCCAGCCAGTCGTGCAGCAACGGCTGGATTTGCGCCGATGCCGGAGCGTTGGCGTGCTTGAATTCGAGGTGCAGCAGCGCCTGCCCGGCAAACTCATACAGCGCGGTGGCCTTGAGGCTGTCAGCCAGGCCGCGCTGACGCAACGTGGCGAGCAAGCCGCCCGGTTTGCTGGAGTTCAGCCACATACAGAGAAAGTCCAGGGCTTGAGGCGAGGCGGCGGGTAAATCTTCGAAGGCGAACAGCAGATCAAGGCAACCCTCGCGGGCCTGTTGATAACTTGTCGGGGACGATGCCATCAAACTTGGTGGTGCCGGCCTGGCAAGCGCTTCGCCGCCAGGTAGGTGGCTGCCGAACTGTTCAGCCAGCGCTTTCAAGGCGTCGATGCTTTGCGGGCCGGCCAGGCTCAAGGTCATCTGGCCGCTCTGGTAAAAGCGGCGATAGAAGTCGTGCAAGGCGCTTTGGAATTCGCTTTGCGCCACCGCGAGGCTGTCGCGATTGCCGGCATGAAAACCCCGCAGCGGATGGCTCGCCGACAGGCCGTCGTGCAGGGCAAGCTGCCGCTGGGCAGCTGCATCCTGGGACCAGGCGATGAACTCGGCGTGCAGCACTTCTCGTTCGCGCAACTGATCGGCCTCATCCAGGCGTGGGTGAGTGAGCATGTCCCACAGCCGTTCCAGTCCCTCGGCGAAGGTTGCGGGTGGCAATTCGAAGAAAAAATCCGTGGTGCGTTCGCTGGTGCGTGCATTGACCTGGCCGCCATGGCGCTGCACGTAGGCCATCAGGTTCTCCCCTGCGGGAAAACGCTCGGTGCCGAGGAAGAACAGATGCTCGAGCAAGTGCGCCAATCCCGGCCAGGCCAGGGGCGCGTCATGGCTGCCAGCCGCGACTCGCAGTACTGCAGCGCTGCGCTTGAGGCCTGGGACGTGACGCAATGTCACCCGCAAGCCGTTGGCCAGGGTTTCAGTGTGGGGGCGGAGGGAGTCGGGGGCCGGCATGAGCGCTTCCAGAACAAAGATGCGCTCATGCTAGCGGATTAGGCCGCGTTCTCAATCCTCAATCAGTGTTTGTGCAGGTCGTCGTAAAGCTCAGGGCGGCGATCGTGCAGGTAGTTGTAGGCCGCGCGGGAGTCGTCCATCAGTTGTCGATCCAGTTCTGCGACGATCAAGGCCTCATCCAGCCCTGCAAGCGCCGGGCGGCTGCCATTCGGTGCGGCGATACTGCTTTGGCCGCAATACTGCAATTCACCTTCGTGGCCGCAGTAGTTGGCGTACGCCACGAAACACTGGTTCTCGATGGCCCGGGCCCGCACGGTGACGTCAGCGATGAACTCGTAAGGTTGCATGTTGGCGGTCGGCACCAGGATCAGCTCGGCGCCGGCCAGGGCCAGGCGTCGGGCATTTTCCGGAAATTCCAGGTCGTAGCAGATCAGGAGGCCAAGCTTCCAGCCATTGAGCTCCACGATGGGCAATGCGGCGTCGCCGGCGCTGAACATGGCGTGATCAAGGTCGCCGAACAGGTGGCTCTTGCGGTAGTTGGCCAGGCGCTCACCCTGGGCGTCGATCAGCTGCACGGCGTTGTAGATCTGCCCGTCTTCGCCGCGCTCAGGGTAGCCGTAGACAATCGCCAGGCCGGCGGCCTTGGCAATGCGGGCGATCTGTTGCGCCCACTCGCCGTTGTAGACCTCGGCCAATACATTCACCGCGTCGACGCCGATGTTGTAGCCGGTCATGAACATCTCCGGCAGCACCAGCACATCGGCGCCCCTGGCTTCCAGCGCCACCTGGTGCAGGCGGTGCAGGTTGCCGGCCGGATCCAGTGGCAGCGGTGGGCATTGGTAGAGGGCTACGCGCATCGAAAACTCCTTTTATTCGGGCAGGGCGATCGGACCGATCTCGTGGAACACATCACCAGGACCCGGGTTCTCGGCGTGAGTTTCACCGCCGAAGTGCTTCATGATTCCCCACACGGCATTGAGTGAGGTCTGTACCGCGCCTTCGACCCAGGCCGGTGTCCATGAGACGTCATCACCGGCGATAAAGATCCCGCGTTGTTCGGCCGGCATGTCGTCCTGCATGAAATGCGCATACATACGCTGGTTGTAGCGATAGTGGCCGGGCAGGGCGCCCTTGAACGCGCCGAGGAAATGCGGGTCGGCTTCCCAGGACACGGTAATCGGATCGCCGATGATCCGCGCGGCGATGTCCACCTTGGGATAGATTTTCTTCAGGGCATCGAGGGCCAGCTTCACGCGTTTTTCCACCGGGTGCGGGAGCATTTTCAGCGCGTCGCTCATCCAGGAATACGATAGGCAAATCACCCCTGGCTTGTCGTCCCCGTTGTCGAACAGGTAGGTGCCACGGGTAAGACGGTCGGTCAGGGTCATGCTCATCAGGTCGCGGCCGGTCTCCGGGTCCTTGTCCTTCCAGAATGGCCGGTCGACCATCACGAAGGTCTTCGACGATTGCATGTAGCGGGTGCGGTCCAGGGCCATCCACATTTTTTGCGAGAACAGCGCTTCTTCGCATTCGATCTGGGTGGTCAGCAGCCAACTCTGGCAGGTGACCAGCACAGCGGCGTACTCGCGGGTGTTGTCCCAGACGTCGGTCACGCTGAATCGGCCATCAGCCGCGCGGGCGATGCGCTTCACGCCGCTGCGTGGGGCACCCAGGTGCAGCGAATTCAGGCTGGTCCCTTGCGGCCAGTGCGCGCAGCGTTCCGGCACGTGGTTCCAGATGCCGTGGGGCACCTGCTCGACGCCGCCGACCACCAGGTGCTGGTGGTCGTCGCAGTTGGTCATCACGACACGGAAGATTTCCAGCATCGAATTGGGGAAGTCCGAATCCCAGCCGCCGGTGCCGAAACCGACCTGGCCGAACACTTCGCGGTGCTGGAACGAGAGCTTGGCGAAGGCCTTGGAGGTGGCGACGAAGTCGTAGAAGGTGCGGTCGTCCCACAGTGGCACCAAGGTGTTCCACAGCGCCTTGAGGCGTGGCACGTCGCGGTCGCGGATCGCCTGCTGGATGTCGCCGAAGCGCGAACCATCCTCCAGCGCATCGGCCCAGGCGTCGGCGACTTCCTGGAACAGCGCGGGAAGGTCCGCCAGTTTCTGTGCGTAGTAGGTCTGGCCTTCCAGGTCGATGACCGTGCTGCCGGACGCGGGGGTCAGCGGGTTGGGGAATGGTTTGGTCTCCAGGCCCAGCTTGTCGACGTAATGGTAGAACGCGGTGGAGGACACCGGAAAACGCATGCCGCCCAGCTCGGCGATCACCCCTTCGGCACCATTGAACGCTTGTGAGCGCAGGCGCCCACCCATCTTCGACGCCTCGTAGACCACGGGTTTGAGACCCAGCTTCATCAGCTCGTACGCCGCCACCAGGCCGGCGATCCCGGCCCCGACAATCGCCACTTCGGTGCCGTGGTTGTGGGCGGGTATGCTGCCCAGGCCAGCCGGATGCTCGATCCAGTCGTCAAAGGCGAAAGGAAAGTCCGGCCCGAAAATGGTGATGGGCTTCTTACCGTCTGCTGGGTGGCGATTGTTCTTGTTCATGGCTGACCTTGATGGGCGACTCGACGCGGTGTTCGCGTCTGAGTATAGGAAAGATGCCAGCCATTTTAGGGAGGGTGGAACACGTTAATAAGACACAATATGTCGTCGTTTTGAGTGCATGGCAGTCGTTTTGATCTATCCGTAAATCATAATGACGAAACCTGTCCACTGTGGGAGCGAGCTTGCTCGCGATAGCGGTGCGTCAGTGCATGAAGGTGCTGAGTGCCGTCGCGAGCGAGCTCGCACACAGGTCAAGTGACGCAGGGCTTAGACCGGCTGGCCTCGATCGATCTTGCTGCTGAGGATGATCGAGGTGGTGGTCTTCTCCACACCGTCCACGCTGCCGATCTGGTCCAGCAACTGGTCCAGCTGTTCCGGCGAGTCCGTGCGCAACCAGGCGACATAGTCGAACTCACCGCTGACCGCGCACAGTTGCTGGACCTGGGCCATGGCGCTCAAGCGTCGCAGCACGTCCTTGCCGGAACGCGGCTGGACCTTGATGCCGACGTAAGCCTGCAAGCCGCCGTCAATCACTCGTTGGCCCAGGCGCACGCCATATCCGGTAATCACTTTGGTCTTTTCCAGGCGTGCCAGCCGCGAGGTCACGGTCGTGCGGGCGATACCCAATTGCCGGGCGAGCATGGCGACGCTTTCCCGGGCGTTGATTTGCAGCGCCGCAATCAGCTGCCGGTCGATTTCGTCGAGGACGGGAGGGCGGGTATCAGTCAAAGTGGGCTCCGGCGCAGGCATTCGATGGCGAGCATGTTACAGGCTCTCATGTGAGAAATAGTCGATGGCAGGCAAAGCCAGTGCGCGCCAGGCGCACGCCCGGTGTACCTGTGAAGTCCTGAACCAGAGACCGTCCTGGCAAACCAACTGTTCGGTGGGCAACTGCAACAAGAGATCCAGTGAGAATGACTGCACTGAGCCTGGGTCGTCATCGTCTTGCGCTTCCCAATCGCGCTCAAAGCAGCGTACATGCAGCTGTTCGTCGTCGAAGCTTTCAAACAGCGGCCGATTGCCCAGCCACTGCGGATGCACCCGCAACGTGTGTTCCTGGACATCCAGGAGCAGCAATTGCCAGCCTCGATAACTGCCACACTGTTCTGTCACATCGGTTGCCATGCAGGTCAGGGCCAGGTAACGGCTATCCGTCGACCAGATCATCGACGGTGCCAGATCAACCAACGCGCAGCCTGAGGCTGTCAGCAAATGGCCTCCGAGCCGGGGCGCCTGTGCACGCACCCAACTGTCGGCATATTCCGTTTCGCTGCCGAACAGCCAGGCGGCATCCTGATGGTCGGGGGCAGGCTGGATGAAGTCACCGTCGGCGTTGGCCACTTGCGGACAATCCACCAGGCGCCAAGGGGCAACGCTGTGCAGGTGTGTATCGCTCACCTGCAGCTCCACGGTGTTGTAGAACAGCCGGGATTGTTCGTCGGATTGAAAGAACGAAGGGACGCTATCGCTCTGTGGCGCGGGGATGTTGAAGCGTTGCAGCGCGCTGCTCTCCAGGTCTTGATCAAGACGTCCGGCAACCACTGCCAGGCTCAGCCGACCGGCGCGGAAATCGAGCAGGCGGGCGACCCACATCGCGGGCCCCGGCAGCAGCTGTCGTTCCTTCAGATCGGCGACCACCCCGTGGGTTGCGACCGTCGTGGCACCGTCGAAGGGCAGCAGGGCCAGGTAACGCCCGCAATCGGAGACCCGATGGTCCAACAACCAGCGGCCAGGTAATTGCCAGTCGCCGATCTGACAGCGATAACCGCCCAGCCCATCGGGATTATCGCCAAGCCAGGTCAACCGCGCGCGCACCCCGTCCTGCATCGGCTGCGTTTCGATGGATGAATCGCCGCGCTGGCCTTGGCTGTCCAACGGCATGGCGATGGTCATGCGGGTCAGTGCAAATTCGCCAACCTGCACGCGACCTTGGGCGTCGTGGCCGATCTGGGTCTCGGTATCGCCGTGGATGCTGTCCAAGCGGTAGCCATAACGCCCGGAGCCCGGCCGCGGATAGTCAAGGTACGAGCCGATCTGCACATGGCTTGCGTCGAGACCCAGCAACTCGTGCCAATAGAAGGACGGTTCTGTTTCGCTCTTCACCCAAGGCGAGGGCAGGGCGCGCCAGCCCAGGTCCAGCTGCCACAGCCAATACTGGTCGCCGTCTGCATGAGGGGTTTGTTCCTGGGCCAGACACACCAGGGCGCGTTGATCGCTGCTCCATACCAGCGGCGCATCGGCCGCCATCAACAGGCCGGACGGTTGCCCGTTGACGCTGATGGCGTAGCGCGGTGAAACCAGCGGTTCCAGCGGCTGGGCCAGGTCGCGAAATGTCGCGGGTAAGGCAATGTCGCCCCGCAGGCAGTGCTGGCCGTCCGCAGAACGCCGCTCGAAGGTATGTTGAACCTGCTCGGGATGCCAATCGGAGTCCAGCCACAGGTCGGCGAAGGCGACCAGGTGGGTAACGCT
The DNA here is from genome assembly GCF_036961705.1 of Pseudomonas sp. 3JA. Lineage (NCBI taxonomy): Bacteria > Pseudomonadati > Pseudomonadota > Gammaproteobacteria > Pseudomonadales > Pseudomonadaceae > Pseudomonas > Pseudomonas sp. 3JA. The sequence goes on along the minus strand of NZ_JBAMDJ010000016.1, from coordinate 60,248 downwards.
GGCCGTCTGGAGCAACTCATCCAGTCGGATTTCGCGAACGCTGTCGTCCACCAGCGGGCTATGGCGTCCGCTCAACACGCCGAGATCAAAAGCGTCCAACTCCCAGAGTTCGCTGTCGGCACAGCGGTACACCTGGCGCTGTTGACGATCGAGGACGACCAGCCCCCAGTTCTGCCGGGACGGTACTGTCGCCGCAAAATAGCGCCCGTCGCGGGAGAACATGGACGAAGAGCCAAGGCCTTGCAGGAGCACGCCATCGGGAAACAGATAGTCGCAATAGGTGGGGCCACCCATGGCGATTTCACTGTGGTTGAACACCCGGATCGGCTCGCCTTCAGGCGTCAGTTGCGGCTCGCTTCCACCCCAGGCACTGGCGCCTTTGCCGGAAACGGGCACCAAGCCCAGGCGCCGCTCCCAGGTGCTGACACACGCTAGCCCGACGCCGATGCTGGCGATGGCCGCCAGGATGCCCCACCACTCAGGCAAGGCCCGACCCACACTGAAACCCAGGCCGAACACGGCGCCGACGATCAGCCTGCCACAGACTCGCCCGGCCGACAGAAAACCGAATCGCGCGGAAAGCCCCATCAGCAGGCCGAAGAACAACACCGCCAACAAAGCTAATGGGGGCGGCAATATCGTGACGAAAAAAGCCGGCACCAGCAGGATGCCGAGTTGCCAGAACAGTTCGAGAAACAGTCGGGAGAGGCTGGGGCTGGCGATGATGGGGATCTCGCTTGAAGAGGTTGAACGGGCCTCGCCCGTCGTTAATTCCCCAGAGTATTACTTCCAGGTGAGTCGAGGAACAAGGAAAGGGGGCGGCCAGTTGCCAAAGTTGCTATCGCGGTCAAGCAACGGAGAGCTTTTGAAGTCGATTCGGGGGACGGATGTTCCGGTGAAAGGTGAGCACGTTAACTTCGAGGGCATATCTGCTTTGATTTTTTGAGAAGTTAGGTATACGTTACATTTAATCTTATTTGTCTTGTATACATAACATGGATTATTCCCTCATCCTCCTGCGTCTGGGCGAGCAGGTTCGCAAGCGCCGCCGCAATCGCGGCCTGACCCAGGCCAATCTCGCTACCTTGGCAGGTGTCACTCGGCAGAAGGTCATTGCCATCGAAAAGGGTGACCCGTCGGTGGGGATGCTTGCCTATGCACGAGTCCTGGGGGCCCTGGATTGTGAGTTCGCCGTGGTACCGGCTGCGATGCCTACGCTTGAGGAAATCCAGGGAGTGTTCGACTGATGACGACCAGTTGCAAACACTGGAACAAGTGCTGGCCCGCTTGACTGAACTTTGTGAACAGGCACCGAATGTGGTCGCAGCCATCAGGCAGTGTGCTGAGCCATTTATGAAGACCTTCGCCTAGGGCGCAAGAGTCAACAGGCTCAAGAACGCAAAAGCCGCGCGATGCGCGGCTTTTTGTATGGTGGGCCCACACGGACTCGAACCGTGGACCAAAGGATTATGAGTCCTCTGCTCTAACCAACTGAGCTATAGGCCCTCAGTAGGTCGCGGATTATAGCGACGGTTTCTCGGCTGTGCTATCCGAAAAATCCGATACGCGCACACGAAGAAACGTTGCGGCAAATTCCTCGGCGCACAGGGGCAGGCTGACGATGTAGCCCTGGATCTGTTCGCAACCTTCCTCGGTCAGGAATTGCTGTTGGGCCAGGGTTTCGACGCCCTCGGCGATGATGGTGAATTGCATGCTGCGGCCCAGGGCGATGATTGCCCGTACGATGGCCGCGTCGTGGGGGTCGTCGGGCAGGCCGCGGACGAAGGATTGGTCGATCTTGAGGATGTCCAGTGGCAGGCGCTTGAGGTAGCTCAGGGAGGAATAGCCCGTGCCGAAGTCGTCGATGGCCAATTGCACGCCGAGTTTTTTCAGCTGGTGCAGCACTGTCAGGGCCTCTTCGGCCTGGCTCATGATGAAGTTTTCGGTAATTTCCAGTTGCAATAAGCCGGGTTCGAGCTGGTGCTCTCGCAGCAGTTGTTCGATGCGCCCCAGTAGATTGGGTTGACGCAACTGGGCTCCGGCCAGATTGACCGAAAGAGGGCCGAGGCTGTCGTAGGCGTCATTCCATTCACACAGTTGCCGGCAGGCGCGCTCCAGTACCCAGTCGCCGATTTGCAGGATCATGCCGTTTTCTTCCGCCAGGGGGATGAAGTGTTCCGGCGGCACGTCGCCAAACGTGGGGTGCGTCCAGCGGATCAATGCTTCGGCACCTACCAGTTGGTTGTCGACGAGGCTGATTTTGGGTTGGAAGGACAATGACAACTCGTTGCGTTCAATCGCCCGCCGTAGCTCATGCTCCAAGGCCACTCGTTCGCTGGCCTGGGCGGTGAGGTCGCGGGTATAGCTTTCCACCCGGTTGCGTCCCTTGGCCTTGGAACGGTACATCGCCGCGTCGGCATTCTTCACCAGCGTGGCGACGTCGCAGCCGTCCTGCGGGTAGAGGCTGGTACCGATGCTGGCACTGATGAAGAACTCGTGCTCGCCGGCCTGGAACGGAGCGGCAAAGCAGTTCAACAGTTTTTGGGCGATGTGCTCCGCATCGCTGGGCTGTTGCAGGCCCGGCAGCAGGATAATGAACTCGTCGCCGCCCAGGCGCGCCACGGTGTCGATGTCGCGCAACTGCTCGCGCAAGCGCACGGCAATGCCCTTGAGCAACAGGTCGCCGACCGGGTGTCCGAGGCTGTCATTGATGTGCTTGAAGCGGTCCAGGTCCAGGAACAGCACGGCACCCTGGCTACCGTTTTCCTGCTGGCCATTGAGAGCTGCCAGCAAGCGGCTTTCGAACAGCGTGCGATTCGGCAGGCCGGTCAGCGGGTCGTGGTGGGCCTGGTAGTCGAGACGGGCCTGGGCGTGTTTGAGGCTGGAGATATCGGCGAAGACCGCGACGAAATGGGTGATCTGTCGGTCCCGATTGCGCACCGCGCTGATGGTCAGCCAACTGGGGTACAGCTCGCCGTTCTTGCGTCGGTTGGAGATCTCTCCTTGCCAGTGCCCTTCGGCCGTCAACTGATGCCACATCGCGGCGTAAAACGCGCTGTCGTGCAGGCCGGAAGCCAACAACCGGGGCGTATGGCCCAAGGCTTCGGTTTCGCTGTAGCCGGTGATTTCAGTGAAGGCTCGGTTTACCGCGCTGATGTGCTGTTGCGTATCGGTGATCAGCACGCCTTCGGCAGTGCTTTCGAACACGGTGGCGGCCTGTTGCAGTTTCTCCTGCATGAGATGGCGTTCGGTGATGTCCCGGGCGATGGTCAGCATGCAGTCTTCGTTGCCGATGGGCAGCGGGCGACTGGAGACTTCGCAGAGCCGGATCTGCCCGTCGTTGCGACGGATGTGGCAGCTGAAGTCCCTGACGAAGCCGTCCCGCTTCAGCAGGTCGAGCATCTGCTTTCGCTCGTTGAGGTTGACCCAGATGCCCAGGTCCAGGGTAGAGCGGTCCACCGACAGGGCACTGTTGAAACCGGTAATGCGACTGAAGCCTTCGTTGACTTCGATCAGCAGGCCGTCGCTTTGCCGGGACAACAGCAGGCCATCGGGCGAGGCGTGGAACGCCTTGGCAAACTTCTCTTCGGATGTCTGCAATTGCTGCTGGGTTTCCTTGAGCTGGCTGATGTCCCGCACCACCACGACCAGGGCTGGCGTCGTGTCGAGGTCGAAGGGCTCGGCGGAGATCAGCCCGGTGAACACCTGGCCATTGCTACGGCGGAAGGGCATTTCCAGGTTGCGAATGCTACCGGCCTGCAAGCGCTGCAACAGGCCCGGCCCCACGCCCTGGATGCCCCAGATATTCAGTTCGGTTGCGCTGTGTCCCACCACCTCGGCGGCGCTCAGGCCGATCTGCTCTTCGAAGGCCTTGTTGACCTCCAGCAGGCAACCGTCCAACAACCGTGCAATCACCAGGATGTCCGGGCACTGGCGGAACACCGAGGCAAATTTCTGCTCCGAAAGGCGCAGGGCTTCCTCGGTGCGCTTGGCTTCGCTGATGTCGATCATTAGCCCGCGCATCACCGGTTCGTGCCCGTGTTCGATCAGGCTGACAATATCGCGCACCCACAGGCAACGGCCATCGGCAGTGATCACACGATAATCGATGCAGTGGTCGCGACCCGCCAGCACTTCATGATCGCAATAGGTCTGGGCACGGATCAGGTCGGCGGGATGAATGATGTTGCGCCAGAAGCCCGGTATCAGCCAATGGGAAAGGGGATAGCCCAGCAAGTCTTCGGCGTGGGGCGAAACGTAGCTGTAAGTGAAGTCGCTGACCCTTGCCTCCCAGGCGATGGCCGACAGGCTCTCCACCAGCCCACGGTAATGGTATTCACTGCTGCGCAGCTCCTGTTCCAGCTCGACCCGCCGGGCGATTTCCGAGCTGAGTCGGCGGTTGATGCGAATCACCACTGCCAGTATGCCGACCAGGAGCAGCAACGCAGGCAGGCCGTAAAGCAGCAAGTCTGACCAGAGCTGGCGGTAGTCGTGCACATTGCCGACCCACTTCTGCTGGATCTCGGCAACTTCGGCGGGGCTCATGTCCGCCATGACCTTGTCCAGGATGCCCACCAATATCTTGTTGTCTCGAGGGACGGCCATTGCCAACTGATAGCGATACGGCGTTTCCCCGCTGACATAAAGGCCTTCGAGCTTGAGTTGACGCAGGCTCCAGACGCTGGAGGCCAGATCACCCACTACCGCGTCCACCTCGTCGGTCGCCAGGGCTTGCAGGGCTGAACTGACGTTGGGCAGCGCCACGAGGTTCAGGTCGGGGTGGTGGTTGCGCAGCAATTCATGGGGGGCATAGTTCTCCACCACGGCTATTTTCAGCCCGTACAGTTCCTTGAGGTTGTGCGGCTGGGCGCCACCGCGGTGGGCCAGGATGACGATGGGGAAATCCAGGTAAGGGCGGGTAAATGCCAGGTAGTTCTGACGCTCCGGTGTGGACATGATGCCCGGCAAAAGGTCTATCTTGCCCTGTGCGACCTGCTCCAGCACGGCGGTCCAGCTGACCGGCTCGATGGGTGTGAGCTTGATGGCCAGCCGTTCACGAATGATGTCGACGTAGTCGGCGGCCAAGCCCTGATAGCGGCCCTGGTCGTCACGAAACTCAAACGGCGGCCATGAGGCATCGACACCCAGGCGCAGGTCGGGGTGGTCCTTGAGCCAGCGGAGCTCCTCGTCGGTGAGCGTCAACGCGCCAGCTGTTGCGGTCCAGGTCATCAATGACAGCAAAAGCGCGGCCGTCAGTCTGGGCATCACTGTCTCGTCATGGCTTGGTGAGGATGATTCGAGTGTAGACGGGCAACAGGGTGCTGAGGAGCGTAGCGAAGGGGATTTTATCTGTGCATAGCAAAACCCCCGGCAGGGCCGGGGGTTTTGAAGGTCACTCGTCGAGGAAGGAGCGCAGATGCTCGCTTCGCGTCGGGTGGCGCAGTTTGCGCAACGCCTTGGCTTCGATCTGACGAATCCGCTCACGGGTTACATCGAACTGCTTACCGACTTCCTCAAGGGTGTGGTCGGTATTCATGTCGATGCCGAAGCGCATGCGCAGTACCTTGGCTTCACGGGCAGTGAGGCCGGAGAGTACTTCGCGAGTCGCTTCCTTGAGACTCTCGACAGTGGCGACATCGATCGGAGACTGCATGGTGGAGTCTTCGATGAAGTCACCCAGATGGGAGTCTTCGTCATCACCGATCGGGGTTTCCATGGAGATCGGCTCTTTGGCGATCTTCAATACCTTGCGGATCTTGTCCTCGGGCATTTCCATGCGTTCGCCCAGCTCTTCCGGCGTCGGTTCGCGACCCATTTCCTGCAGCATCTGCCGGGAAATACGGTTGAGCTTGTTGATCGTCTCGATCATGTGCACCGGGATACGGATGGTGCGGGCCTGGTCGGCGATCGAGCGAGTGATCGCCTGACGGATCCACCAGGTGGCATAAGTCGAGAACTTGTAGCCGCGACGGTATTCGAACTTGTCCACCGCCTTCATCAGGCCGATGTTGCCTTCCTGGATCAGGTCGAGGAATTGCAGGCCGCGGTTGGTGTACTTCTTGGCGATGGAGATCACCAGACGCAAGTTCGCTTCGACCATCTCTTTCTTCGCGCGACGGGCCTTGGCCTCGCCGATCGACATGCGACGGTTGATGTCCTTGATCTCGGCGATGCTCAGGCCAGTCTCGGCCTCCAGCGCACTGAGCTTCTGCTGGCAGCGAACGATGTCCGGTTGCAGGCGAGCAATGGCTTCAGCGTATTTGCTCTTGCCCTTGGCCAGCGCATCGGTCCAGCTTTCGTCGACTTCGTTGCCAGGGAACTGGCGCAGGAAATCGGCACGCGGCATGCGGGCATCACGCACGCAAAGCTGCATGATCGCGCGCTCTTGCTGGCGCAAGCGATCCAGGGCGCTGCGAACACGTTCGACCAGGCCTTCGAATTGCTTGGGTACCAGCTTGATCGGCATGAACAGCTCGGCCAGTGCCAACAGCTCGGCAATCGCCTGCTTGTTGTTGCGGCCGTGCTTTTTCAGCGCCTTGCGGGTGATTTCCATCTGCTCGGCCACAGCGCCGAAACGCTGTGCTGCGATGATCGGATCCGGACCGCTTTCGGCTTCTTCCTCGTCGTCGCTCGCTTCGGCGTCGTCGTCATCGGTGTCGTCGTCGGCCTTGACGGCTTTTGCGTCGATCGGTGGCGGCACTTCGGCGGCAGGCGGCGCAATGCCGTCGTCCGGATCGATATAACCGCTCAAGACGTCGGACAGGCGGCCACCTTCGGTGGTGACGCGGGTGTACTCGGAGAGAATATGGTCAACCGTGCCAGGGAAGTGCGCGATAGCGCCCATCACTTCACGGATGCCTTCTTCAATACGCTTGGCGATTTCGATTTCGCCTTCACGTGTGAGGAGCTCTACCGTACCCATTTCACGCATGTACATGCGCACGGGGTCCGTGGTGCGACCAATGTCGGTCTCGACCGCTGCCAACGCTGCGGCCGCTTCTTCAGCGGCCGCCTCGTCGGTATCGGCGTCGGCCAGCATAAGGGCATCCTTATCTGGAGCAACCTCGAATACGTTGATCCCCATGTCGTTGATCATGCGGATGATGTCTTCCACCTGTTCCGGATCTGAAATATCCTCCGGCAGGTGGTCGTTGACCTCCGCGTAAGTCAGGTAGCCCTGCTCACGACCCAATAGGATCAACTCTTTGATACGAGACTGCTGTTGCGCTTTTCCGGACATAACACCCTATCCACTGAAGGTCTTGGCGGGCAAAAAACAAGCCGAGGATTATACCTGAGCTGTGACCTCACGCGCCAGTTGAGGTCGGGTTTGATGCGCAAACATTGCGGCTGAGTAAGTCGCGCAATTGGTTTTTCTCTTCGCTGGTCAACTCGCTCTGGCGAGCTTTTCGCAGAAGTTGTTCCAGGTTTCGCTCGCGTTGGCGGGCGGACAAGCTAGTAATGGTGTCGAAAAACTGTTGTTCAAGGTTGTCTCCCTCAATCAGCCATTCCTTCTCGGCCAGGGCCTTCAACAAGCGCCCCTGCTCGGTGCCGTGCCACCGTGCAATCAACTGGAAAGAGTTTAGCTTGGGGTTTTTCTGCACGGCTTCAAGGAGTGCAACCAGCAATTGCGTATTGCTGTGGTCCTCGGCGGCGAAGTGCCCGGCGTCCTCTACTTTTTCCGCCAGTTGCGGGTGATGCAGCAAGGTGCGCAAGGCGGCCAGTGTTGGTGGTTCGACGGCGGCCGGCACGCGCGGGGCACGTGGCTGGTCGCGATCGCCGCGCTTGCCGTTCTTGTCCCAGGGTTTCTTGTCCCATTTCTTGCCGCCACTGCCGGGTTTTTTCGGTGTCCATTCCTGCTGGGGGGCGTAATCCTGCTGAGGTTGATGATAGTCGGCGAAATCCGGCATCGCGTCGTAATCGATGCCCGGGTCATAAGCCGGTGGCGCCTCCTGGGGGGCGCTGTGCACCAGTTGATTGACCGCTTCACTGTTCAGGCCGGTGATCTCGCTCAGGCGCTGGCGCATGAGTGTGCGCAGGTTGGCGCCGGGCACCTTGTCGATCAACGGTGCCGCGAGGGTGGCCATGTGGGCCTTGCCTTCGAGGGAGCGTGGATCAGCTTCTTCGGTCAATTGCTGGAAAAAATAGTCGGCCAACGGCTGTGCGTGCTGGTTGATCCGCGCACGGAACGCATCGGTGCCTTCGGAGCGCACCAGGGTGTCCGGGTCCTCGCCCTCGGGCAGGAACAGGAAGCGTGCCCGCCGGCCGTCCTGCAGGCACGGCAAGGTCGCTTCCAGGGCGCGCCAGGCGGCGTTGCGACCGGCCTGGTCGCCGTCGAAGCAGAACAGCACGTTGGGCACGACACGAAACAGGCGTTTCATGTGCTCTTCGCTGGTGGCCGTGCCCAGGGTCGCCACGGCGTTGCGCAGGCCTTGCTGGGCCAGGGCAATAACGTCCATGTAGCCTTCGACGACAATGATTTCATCGAGGTTGCGGTTGTTCTTGCGTGCTTCGTACAGGCCATAGAGTTCCTGGCCCTTATGGAACACCGGGGTTTCCGGGGAGTTCAGGTATTTCGGCTTGTCGTCGCCCAGCACCCGGCCACCAAAGGCGATGATCCGTCCGCGCGTGTCGCGGATCGGAAACATGACCCGGTCGCGGAAGCGGTCGTAGCGCTTGCCGGTTTCGGCATTTTCAATCAGCAGGCCGGCGTCGATCATGGCGCGCTGTTGTAGCGTATCGCTGCTTAGGTGCTTGTACAGGTTGTCCCAGCCGGGCGGGGCGAAGCCGAGGCCGAAGTCCCGGGCGATTTCGCCGGTCAGGCCGCGGCCCTTGAGATAATCCACCGCAGCCTTGCGTGCCGGATGGCTTTTGAGGGCCTGGCGATAAAAATCCGCCGCCGCCGTCAGCAGTGGGTAAAGCGGAGAATCGGTCGGTTGGCGTGGCTTGTGCTGTCGACCGCTTTCCTCCCGGGGTATTTCCATGCCGGCGGCTTTGGCCAGTTCTTCGACGGCCTGGGGGAAGTCCAGGTTGTCGTGGTCCATGATGAAGCCGAGGGCATTGCCGCCAGCGCCGCAGCCGAAGCAATAGTAGAACTGCTTGTCGGGGCTGACGCTGAAAGAAGGCGTTTTTTCTTTATGGAACGGGCAGCAGGCCGTGTAGTTCTTGCCCGCTTTCTTCATTTGCAGGCGAGAGCTGACCACGTCGACGATGTCGGTGCGGTTCAGGAGGTCGTCAATAAAGCTCTGGGGAATCAGCCCGGCCATGGCGTTCTCATCATCACTGCGCGAAATATGGACCCGAAATCGGCAGGCGTAACCGGGTCTGGGTTTGAGGCACGCTAAATCGGTGGCTCGACCGGGTCGTCTGCATCATCGCTGTCGGGAAGTGTATCTGCCGATAATCCACTGACGTTAATAACTATCAGTATTCGACTGTTTGAATGTGTTGCGCTGAGTCCGGTAACGGCTAAGCGGACACGCAGGCAGGTGCCTTGGGCTGATCGTCGTTAGAGGAATCAGGGTGTGCTCGTCGGTAGCCTTGGAAGGCTCGTCAGGAAAGACGTGCACCGCTGGCAAAAGAGCCAGGTCTGACGCGGTGAAGCAGGTTGTCTTTGTCGCGTCTGCGACTTTGACAGTGAAGCATCAAGCGTTATTCCGCAAATGCCATAAGCCCGGCTTGAGGGCCGGGCTTGGCAGAAGCTTGCTACGGACGTCTGTGTATTAGTACAGACGTACGGCGCGGCGCTGTTCGCGCTGAACTTTCTTGGCGTGACGCTTAACAGCGGCTGCTGCCTTGCGCTTACGCTCAGAAGTCGGCTTCTCGTAGAATTCGCGGCTACGAACTTCAGCCAGAACACCGGCTTTTTCGCAGGAGCGCTTGAAACGACGCAGAGCTACGTCGAAGGGTTCGTTCTCTTTTACTTTGACGGCTGGCATCCAGAGCTACCTTCATTCATTACCGGGGTCAACATCCTCGCGGCAAAAGAGCACTTGAAGACGTCGGTTTTTAAGGGTTGCGGATGTTAACCCCTCAACGCTCGGAATGCAAAGCCTCTGATCGAAAACCGCTGGTCGGGGCACAACGCGGCGACTATTATGCGCGCCTTCGAATTCAGCCTCTACAAGGCGCAAACCCATGCTAGTACTGGGATTAGAAACCTCCTGCGACGAAACCGGTGTCGCACTTTACGACAGTGAACGTGGCCTGCTGGCCGATGCGCTGTTCAGCCAGATCGACCTGCACCGTGCCTACGGCGGGGTGGTGCCGGAGCTTGCCTCCCGCGATCACGTCAAGCGCATGCTGCCCTTGATCCGTCAGGTCCTGGCCGAAGCCAACTGTGTGCCGACTGAGATCGACGGTATCGCCTACACCGCCGGCCCGGGCCTGGTGGGCGCGTTGCTGGTGGGCGCCTCCTGTGCCCAGGCGCTGGCCTTTGCCTGGGGGATTCCGGCCTTGGGCGTGCATCACATGGAAGGCCACCTGCTGGCGCCGATGCTGGAGTCGCAACCGCCACAATTTCCGTTCGTCGCTTTGTTGGTATCGGGCGGCCATACGCAGCTCATTCGAGTCGATGGCATCGGCCAATACGAGTTGCTCGGCGAGACGCTCGATGATGCTGCCGGCGAAGCGTTCGACAAAACTGCAAAAATGATGGGCCTCAATTATCCCGGTGGGCCGGAAATTTCCCGGCTTGCGACGCAAGGGGTCGATGGGCGTTTCGTGTTCCCGCGGCCGATGTGCGACCGTCCCGGCCTGGATTTCAGTTTCAGCGGGTTGAAGACCTTCGCCCTGAACACCTGGCAGCAGTGCGTCTGCGCCGGGGACGACAGTGAACAAGCCCGTTGCGACATCTCGCTGGCGTTCCAGCAGGCCGTGGTGGAGACTTTGACCATCAAGTGCAAGCGTGCCCTCAAGCAGGCCGGGCTCAAGCGCCTGGTGATCGCAGGCGGCGTGAGCGCGAACAAGGCCTTGCGGGCATCGCTGGAGAAAATGCTCGGCGACATGAAGGGCGACGTTTACTACGCCCGGCCGGAGTTCTGTACAGATAACGGCGCGATGATTGCCTTTGCCGGTTGCCAGCGCTTGCAGGCCGGCCAGCACGAAAGCCTGGCGATCAGCGTGCAGGCGCGCTGGCCGATGGAGCAGTTGGCGCCCCTGTGATAGGGCATTTAAAAATGCCGTTCGCGCCCGGCGAACAGGTCGCGTAGATTGCCCCGGTGACGCCAGACGATCAGCGCAACCAGCGCGGTCATCGGTAGCAAGGCCGCCGGTTCCTGCCAGGCCAGTAGCGGCAGGGTCAGCGGCGTGGCGATCAGCGCGGCCAGGGAGCTGGTGCGGGTCAGGTAGAACGTCAGCAGCCAGGCACAGACAGCCAGCAGGGCGGCGGGTGGGTACAGGCCCAGCAACATGCCGGCGGCGGTGGCGACACCCTTGCCGCCACGAAAGCGAAAGTACAGCGGGAATAGATGGCCGATGACGGCGCAGACGCCAATCCAGGCCTGTTGCTGCAACGAGAGCCCTGCGAGGCTGGCGATCAATACCGGGACAAGGCCTTTGCAGAGGTCGCCCAGCAGGGTCAGGATGGCGAGTTTGCGTCCGGCCAGGCGCAGCATGTTGGTGGCGCCGGCATTGCCTGAGCCACTCATTCGCGGATCCGGGCGACCGGTCAGGCGGCTGAGCAAAATGGCGAAGGACAGCGAGCCGAGCAGGTAGGCGAGAATCGCCAGTAACCAAAACATGCTAACTATTCCGGGCGAGGACGCCCTGATTCTAACGGCGCATTGCGCCCTTGTCGTGCTGCGGAGAAGAGTGCTTGGACAGAGTGTTTATCGAGGGCCTGGAAGTCGACACGGTAATCGGGGCCTACGACTGGGAGCGAGGCATCCGACAGTGCCTGCGGCTTGACCTGAGCTTCGCCTGGGACAACCGTCCGGCCGCCGCGGGCGACGACCTGACCCTGGCACTCGACTACGCCAGCGTATCGTCGCGCATCCAGGCATTTGCCGAGCAGGCGCAGTTCCAATTGGTCGAGACCTTTGCCGAGCGACTGGCCCAGGAGCTCATGGATGAGTTCAAGATCACCTGGCTGCGTCTGAAATTAACCAAGCCTGGCGCCGTACCGGCGGCCAGCGGCGTTGGTGTGGAGATCGAGCGCGGATGTCGCTGACTCAGGTTTTTCTCGGGCTCGGCAGCAATATCGAGCGCGAAACCCATCTGTGCGCCGGTCTTGAAGCCTTGGCCGGTTTCCTGGTGGACATCCGCTGTTCGGCCGTGTTCGAGAGCCAGCCGGTGGGTATCAAGAGCGGGCCATTCTTCAATTTCGTCGTCTCGGCCTTCACGGATCTGCCGCTGATGGAGCTGGATCGTCGTCTCAAGTTCATCGAGGCGGACAACGGTCGCTATGCGCCGGACCGCAAGGGGCTGCCGCTGGATATCGACGTGTTGTTGTATGGCGAACAGGTCGGCAACTTCGATGGATTGATCTTGCCGCGCGCGGAAATCCTCAAGAACGCCTTCGTCCTATGGCCTTTGTCGTTGATCGCGCCGGATCGGATTCACCCAGGCGTCGGCAAAAGCTTCGCCACTTTGTGGGAAGAATCGCAGATCGACCAGGTGCTGGCGCCAGTGGCTTTCGAATGGCGTGGCCAGCAGCTTACGCCATCGAATCTGCTGTGAGGCGCCTGCCGTCATCGCGAGCCTGCTCGCGATGGCGGTGTTACATCCGGCCGGAATGCGAACTGACCTGAAAACGCCCGTCAGCTCGCCACCTCCTTATAGGCCTTCAACGCCTTGAGCCGCTCGCGCTTGATCGCCTCACCCAGCTCCGGTCCCTTGAAGCCTTTCTCCAGCAAGGGCTGCACCGCCACTGCGCGGGCTGCTGCCGCTGCGCCCCGCAAATAATCAGCCTGTGGATAACTTCTGTCTTCAAGCCCTTTGCGCCCCCGCGCATCCATCTCACAGGCTGCGATGAATTCCTCGAAGCGCTGAGGACGACGGTACACATCGAAACTCTGCAGCAGCTCAAGCAAAGTGGACGCCTTGAGCTCAAGCGCGCGATGACCATGGGTGTGGTATTGGCCTACCAGTAACGCCAATTCCTGACAGTCGCGGGGCGCCTTGAAGCGTTCGTTGACCGCTTTGATCAGCTTCAGCCCCGTGTGCTCATGGGCGATGTGTCGTGGCCATTCGTGTTGGGGCGTCAGGCCTTTGCCCAGGTCATGGAGCAGGCAGGCCCAGCGGACTGTCAGCGGTTGTTGGTGCAGGGCGGCTTGTTCCAGCACGCTCAGGGTATGGACGCCAGTGTCGATTTCCGGGTGATGGGCTTCAGGCTGGGGTACGCCAAACAGCGCATCGACCTCTGGCATCAGGACCTTGAGGGCCGTGCAGTCGCGCAAGACCTGGATAAATACCTGCGGCTGTTTTTCCATGAGGGCGCGGGAAATTTCTTTCCAACTGCGCTCGGCCGTCAGTGCTTCCAGCTCGCCGGACTCGCTGAGTTGGCGCATCAGTTCAAGGGTTTCGTCCGCCACCTTGAAACCCAGCGGAGCATAACGCGCGGCGAAGCGGGCAACCCGCAGGACTCGGAGCGGATCTTCGGCGAAAGCGGGGGAAACGTGGCGTAGCACCCGGGCTTCCAGGTCGCGCTGGCCGTGGTACGGATCGGTCAGGTTGCCATGGTCATCTTCGGCCATGGCGTTGATCGTCAGGTCTCGGCGAACCAGGTCCTGCTCCAGGGTCACTTCAGGGCTTGCATGGAACACGAAGCCGCCATAGCCTCGGCCGCTCTTGCGTTCGGTGCGGGCGAGGGCGTACTCCTCGCCGCTCTTTGGGTCTAGGAATACCGGAAAATCGGCTCCCACCGGGCGAAACCCCTTGGCGAGCATTTCCTCGGCGGTGGCACCCACCACGACCCGATCGATGTCGGTGACGGGAATGCCTAGCAGGCGGTCGCGAACGGCGCCGCCGACTTTATAGATCTGCATAAAAAACCTCCGTTGGTCCGACAGGATAACCTGTGCGTCGGACATCCGGAGGCGAAAACGGGATCAAAGATGAATGACGGCCAGGTCCAGGCGACCGTAGTCTCCTTCGGCTTGTTCGCCTCTGGGGGGGACGTGATGGGTTTTCATCACCTGGTCGCCTTGCAGGGTTTCCAAGTGGATGTCGAAACCCCAGAGGCGATGCAGGTGCTTGAGCACTTCGTCGGTGGAGTCGCCCAGGGGTTTGCGGTTGTGTGCCTGGTGCCGCAGGGTCAGCGAGCGATCCCCGCGGCGGTCAATGCTGTAGATCTGCACATTGGGTTCGCGATTGCCCAGATTGTACTGCGCCGCCAGGGTTTCGCGAATGATGCGGTAGCCGCCCTCATCGTGAATGGCAGGTACCAGCAGGTCATCTTTCTGATCGTCATCGAGGATGCTGAACAGTTTCAGGTCGCGGATCACCTTGGGCGAGAGGTACTGCAGGATGAAACTTTCGTCCTTGAAGCTGCTCATGGCGAATTTAATGGCGGACAACCAGTCCGAGCCGGCAATTTCCGGGAACCAGCGACGATCTTCCTCGGTGGGGTTTTCGCACATGCGCCGGATGTCGCGGTACATGGCGAAGCCCAGTGCGTAAGGGTTGATACCGCTGTAGTACGGGCTGTCGAAGCCAGGCTGGAACACCACGCTGGTGTGGGACGTCAGGAACTCCATCATGAAGCCGTCTGTGACCAGGCCCTCGTCGTACAAGTCGTTCATCAGCGTGTAGTGCCAGAACGTGGCCCAGCCCTCGTTCATGACCTGGGTTTGGCGCTGTGGATAGAAGTACTGGGCGATCTTGCGCACGATGCGCACGATTTCCCGCTGCCACGGCTCCAGCAGCGGCGCATGTTTTTCAATGAAATAGAGAATGTTCTCCTGGGGCTCGGCAGGGAACCGTGCATTGTCTTTTTCGTTGTACTTGTCTGCACCTTTGGGAATGGTGCGCCACAGGTCGTTGATCTGTTTTTGCAGGTGCTCTTCGCGATCCTTCTGGCGCCGACGTTCTTCTTCGGCGGAAATCGGATACGGCCGCTTGTAGCGGTCCACGCCGTAGTTCATCAGGGCGTGGCAGGAGTCCAGCAGGTCCTCCACCGCGTCGATACCATGGCGCTCCTCGCATTGCATGATGTACTGCTTGGCGAACACCAGGTAATCGATGATCGAGCTGGCATCGGTCCAGGTGCGGAACAGGTAGTTGCCCTTGAAGAAGCTGTTGTGCCCATAGCAGGCATGCGCCACCACCAGGGCCTGCATGCAGATGGTGTTTTCTTCCATCAGGTAGGCGATGCAGGGATCGGAGTTGATGACGATCTCATAGGCCAACCCCATCTGGCCCCGGCTGTAGGATTTCTCGGTACTGAGGAAGTGTTTGCCGTAGGACCAGTGGTGATAGCCCAGCGGCATGCCGACCGACGCGTAGGCGTCCATCATCTGCTCGGCGGTGATCACCTCGATCTGGTTCGGGTAGGTGTCGAGGGCATAACGGTCCGCGATACGGCTGATTTCGCGGTCGTAGGCCTTGATCAGCTCGAATGTCCATTCGGAGCCGGTGGAAATAGGCTGGCGCTTCTGCTCTTTTTTGGCGGTCATGTCACTAACCTGCGCTGGAAGAGTTCACGGAAGACCGGGTAGATATCCCCGGCCGAGACCAATTGCTGTTGGGCAAATGTGTCGGAAAAAGCTTCGGCAATCCGTTCGTATTCGTACCACAAGGCCTGGTGTTCGCGTGGAGTAATTTCCACGTAGGTGTAGTACTGGACGAACGGCATGATCTGGTTGATCAGGATGTCACGGCAGATCGGTGAATCGTCGTTCCAGTTGTCACCGTCCGACGCCTGGGCTGCATAGATGTTCCATTCGTTGGCGGGGTAGCGCTCGGCCATGATTTCCTGCATCAGCTTCAGGGCGCTGGAGACGATGGTGCCGCCGGTTTCCCTGGAATAGAAGAATTCCTCTTCGTCCACTTCCCGGGCGCTGGTGTGATGGCGGATGAACACTACATCGATCTTGTCGTAGTTCCGTTTCAGGAACAGGTACAGCAGGATGAAGAAGCGCTTGGCGATGTCCTTGGTGGCCTGGGTCATGGAGCCGGAGACGTCCATCAGGCAGAACATCACCGCCTTGGAGCTGGGGTTTGGCTGTTTCACCAGCAGGTTGTACTTGAGGTCGAACGTGTCGAGGAACGGTACGCGATGGATGCGGGCGCTGAGTTTCTCGATTTCCGCTTCAAGGTCCTGGATGTCGCCAAAATTGTCGGGTTCTTCGCGTTTCAGGCGGGCCAGTTCTTCCTTCACCTCGCGTAGTTTTGCCCGGCTGCTGCCCGACAGCGCGATACGCCGGGCGTGGGCTGAGCGAAGGGTGCGGATGATGTTGATGCGTGATGGATTGCCTTCGTTGCTGATACCGGCACGCACGGTCTTGAAGGTGTCGGTGCCGGTCAGGTTACGCTTGACCAGGTTCGGCAGCTCCAGGTCCTCGAACATGAACTCCAGGAATTCCTCCTGGGTGATCTGGAACACGAACTCATCCATGCCTTCGCCGGAGTTGCCGGCCTTGCCGGGTCCCTTGCCGCCGCCTCCGCCCTGGGGACGGGGGATGTGCTCGCCACTGGTGAATTCCTTGTTGCCGGGGTGCACGACGGTCTGTTTGCCACCGCGACCATGGTGAAGCACCGGCTCGTCGATGTCGCGACCGGGGATGCTGATCTGTTCGCCGTGTTCCATATCGGTAATGGAACGCCGGCTGACCGCCTCTTCGACGGCCTTCTTGATGTGATCACGGTAACGCCGCAGAAACCGCTGGCGGTTCACCGTGCTCTTGTTCTTGCCATTAAGGCGTCGGTCGATCACATAGCTCATAGGCCCCTCCGGGGGAGCTTCAAGTCGTAAGCCTCAAGCTGCAAGGGGCGTGGCGTCGAGCCATGGGCTCAACGCCGTTCCCTTACAGGCTGTAGCTAGAAGCTTGCCGCTGCTTACTGCGATTTCCGGACCCGCAGATACCACTCGGAGAGCAGTCGTACCTGTTTGTCGGTATAGCCACGTTCGACCATGCGTGTGACGAAATCGTTGTGTTTTTGCTGGTCCTCCTTGCTGGCCTTGGCGTTGAAGCTGATGACTGGCAGCAGGTCTTCGGTGTTGGAGAACATTTTCTTCTCGATGACCACCCGCAGCTTTTCATAGCTGAGCCAGGTTGGGTTCTTGCCGTTGTTGTTGGCCCGGGCGCGCAATACGAAGTTGACGATCTCGTTGCGGAAGTCCTTCGGATTGCTGATGCCCGCCGGTTTCTCGATTTTTTCCAGTTCCTCGTTGAGGGCCACGCGATTGAGGATTTCGCCGGTTTCCGGGTCGCGGTATTCCTGGTCTTGGATCCAGAAGTCTGCGTACAGCACGTAGCGGTCGAAGATGTTCTGGCCGTACTCGCTGTAGGACTCCAGGTACGCCGTCTGGATTTCCTTGCCGATGAACTCGATGTAGCGCGGGGCCAGGTATTCCTTGAGGAAACGCAGGTAGCGCTCGCGGGTTTCGGCCTGGAATTGCTCTTGCTCGATCTGCTGTTCCAGCACATACAGCAGATGAACCGGGTTGGCCGCGATCTCGTGAGGGTCGAAGTTGAAGACCTTGGACAGGATCTTGAACGCGAAGCGTGTGGACAGCCCGTTCATCCCTTCGTCAACCCCCGCATTGTCGCGGTATTCCTGGATCGACTTGGCCTTCGGATCGGTGTCCTTGAGGTTTTCACCGTCGTACACGCGCATCTTCGAATAGATGTTGGAGTTTTCCGGTTCCTTGAGGCGCGACAGCACCGTGAACTGGGCAAGCATCTTCAGGGTGTCGGGTGCGCAATGGGCCTTGGACAGCGAGCTGTTGAACAGCAGCTTGTCGTAGATCTTCACCTCATCGCTCACTCGCAGGCAGTACGGCACCTTGACGATGTAGATCCGGTCGATGAAGGCCTCGTTGTTCTTGTTGTTGCGGAAGGTATGCCATTCCGATTCGTTGGAGTGGGCCAGCAGGATGCCGGTGAACGGAATGGCCCCCAGCCCCTCGGTGCTGTTGTAGTTGCCTTCCTGAGTGGCGGTCAGCAGCGGGTGCAGCACCTTGATGGGCGCCTTGAACATTTCGACGAATTCCATCAGGCCCTGGTTGGCCCGGCACAGCGCACCCGAATAGCTGTAGGCATCGGCGTCGTTCTGTGGGAATTCTTCCAGTTTACGGATATCGACCTTGCCCACCAGGGCGGAAATATCCTGGTTGTTTTCGTCACCCGGTTCGGTCTTGGCCACCGCGATCTGGTTGAGGATCGATGGGTAGAGCTTGACCACCTTGAACTGGCTGATGTCACCGCCGAACTCGGCCAGGCGCTTGGTGGCCCATGGCGACATGATGGTATTGAGATAGCGGCGTGGAATGCCGAAGTCTTCCTCAAGGATCGCGCCATCTTCAGTGGCGTTGAAAAGCCCTAGAGGCGATTCGAACACCGGCGAGCCCTTGATGGCATAGAAGGGCACTTTTTCGATCAGTTGCTTGAGCTTCTCGGCCAGGGACGATTTACCACCACCCACGGGGCCGAGCAGATAAAGGATTTGTTTCTTCTCTTCCAGGCCTTGGGCGGCGTGGCGGAAATAGGACACGATCTGTTCGATGCATTCTTCCATCCCGTGGAAGTCCGCAAAGGCCGGATAGCGGCGAATCACCTTGTTGGAGAAGATGCGCGAGAGCCTCGAGTTGGTCGAGGTATCCAGCAGCTCCGGTTCTCCGATGGCCAGCAACAGACGCTCCGCAGCCGACACATAGGCACTGCGGTCCTGCTTGCAGAGTTCGAGGTATTCCTGCAGCGAGTATTCCTCTTGCCGCGTGGACTCGAAACGTTGCTGGAAGTGGCTAAAAATGCTCATGACGTCACCTCGCTCGATACGTGGAGCCGGTGTCGGATCAATCAGTCGATGCTGGACAGCCGCTGGGAACCCAGTTGCCGTTTTACCCCCCAGAATGCTTTCAAGCATGCAGGCTCTTGAAAGCTGACTCCCGATGACCCGCGCGCCGGTGTACCGGCTCTCCCCTGTTTTGGATGGCCTGAGGCTAAGGATAGTTCGGAATCGCGGAGGTAAAGGTGGAATACGTAATTAGTTATGGCAGACCGTTCGTCTGCCATCGCTCAAGCCCACGGTTCACGCGGGCTTGGACGGCATAAAAAATTATTCGTGATTGTCTTGCGCTGTTTCTGAAGGATAAGTCGCACGCCACAACTCAAAGCCGCCGTCCAGGCTGTAGACGTCGCTGAAGCCCTGGCTGACCAGATAGGCGGCTGCGCTCTGGCTGGAGTTGCCGTGATAGCAGACCACGACAGTCGGCGCATCGAGGTCGGCGGCACGGATGAAGTCAGCGATGGAATGGTTATCCAGATGCTGGGAGCCACTGATATGCGAAGCGGCAAAAGTGGCTGGGTCGCGGACGTCGACGACGACCGCGCCTTGCTGGCGCAGGGCCTGGGCCTGTTCCGGGGGGATGCGTTTGAATTCGCTCATGAGGGGCTCCTGTAGCTGAAGCGCAACGCCGGTCAAACGGCAGTGCCGGCCGGCAATGGTGCAGTGGTCGGGTGATGGGTTTTGGCGTGGCCCTGTTCATCGCAATCGCAATGCAGTTGCTCGCCAGTGTCGACGTTCATCAGGGTCATGGCACTGCCCCACACGCAACCGGTATCGAGGGCGAAGACGCCGGGTTCGTCGGATTGGCCGCCGAGTGCGGCCCAGTGCCCGAAAATGATCTTCAGGTTACGGGTCTTGCGCTCACTGTGCTTGAACCAGGGGGCATAGCCGGGCGGCGCCGTCTCGATACCTTCCTTGCCCTTGAGATCGAGCTTGCCGTCGCGGGTGCAGAAGCGCATGCGCGTGAAATAATTGGTGATGACGCGAAGACGAGCGCTGCCGGTGAGGTCGTTGTCCCACTTGACCGGCTCGTTGCCGTACATGCCGTCCAGGTAGGGGGCGAACAGGTTGTCGTCACGCAATGCCTGTTCGACTTCTCCAGCGCACTTGAGCGCCTTGCGCAGGGACCACTGGGGCGGGATGCCGGCATGGACCAGTGCAAGGTGGCGCGCCTCGTCGTAGTGCATGAGCTTCTGCTGGCGCAACCACTCCAGCAGTTCAACGCAATCGGGGGCGTCGAGAATTTCGCTCAAGGTGTCGGACTTTTTCAGGCGCTCGATGTTCTGCCAGGCAGCCAGCAGATGCAGGTCGTGGTTACCGAGCACGCACACCAGCGACTGGCGGATGCTGTAGAGAAAGCGCAACGTCTCAAGGGACTGCGGGCCACGGTTGACCAGGTCGCCCACCAGCCACAGCGTGTCTTTTTGAGGATCGAAAGCAACGCGCTCCAGCAAGCATTTGAGCGGGTCGAGGCAGCCTTGCAGGTCGCCGACCGCATACGTGGCCATTAGTGCAGGGCTCCGGGCACGGCCAGGCGAAAGGGTTTGATGACGGCGTCGAAGCGTTTGCCGTCCTCGGCCAGCATCTGGTAGGTGCCCTGCATGGTGCCGACCTTGGTCGTCATCACCGTGCCGCTGCTGTAGCTGTGGCTCTTGCCTGCATCGATCAACGGCTGCTGGCCGACCACACCTTCGCCACGCACTTCTTCGACATGGCCATCGCCGTCGGTGATGATCCAATGCCGTGACAGCAGCCTGGCCGGCAAGGAGCCGTTATTGCGCACGGTAATGCTGTAGGCGAAAGCGAAGCGGTCATGCTCGGGTTGCGACTGTTCTGCCAGAAAACGGGTGGTGACGCTGACGTCGACCTGGTAGCGAGGATCAGACATGCAAATAAGGCCTTAAAAACGAAGCGGGACGCGGGCGCGACTCAGGAGATCAGTCTAGGCCAAGTATCGGGTAGTAGACCAGACTGGCGTACTGCCCGATAGCGATCGTCACCCGTTCAGTTGGCGTCGACTTGCGGGACGACCTGTTCACTGAGTTTGTCGGCCAGGCGCACGAACGCTGCCAGGTCCAACTGCTCTGGGCGCAGGCTGCCATCGACGCCGGCGGCTTCGATTTCGGTGCTGCTGAGCAATAGTTTCAGGGTGTTGCGCAAGGTTTTGCGGCGCTGGTTGAACGCTTCGCGTACCACCCGCTCCAGTAGGCGATGATCCTTGGCCGGGTGCGGCAGGACGGCATGGGGCACCAGGCGGACAATGGCCGAGTCGACTTTCGGCGGCGGGTTGAACGCGCCCGGGCCTACGTTGAACAGGTGTTCGACCCGGCAATGGTACTGGACCATGATCGACAGGCGACCCCAGTCACCACCGCCCGGGCCGGCGGCGAGGCGCTCGACCACTTCTTTTTGCAGCATGAAGTGCATGTCGCGGATCAGGCCGGCGTTGCTCAGCAGGTGGAAGATCAGCGGCGTGGAGATGTTGTACGGCAGGTTTCCCACCACCCGCAGGCTGTTCGGTGCAGCGTTCAGGCTATTGAAGTCGAACTTCAGCGCGTCGCCCTGGTGCAGGCTGAAATTGCTCCTGCCGGCGAACTGCTGGTTGAGGATCGGCACCAGGTCCTTGTCCAGTTCCACCACGTCCAGTTGCGCGCCGCTGTCGAGCAGGCCCTCGGTCAGGGCGCCCTGGCCTGGGCCGATTTCCAGCAGGCGGTCGTCGGGCTTGGCCCGGATCGAACGCAGGATGCGATCGATCACGCCGGCGTCATGCAGGAAGTTCTGGCCGAAACGCTTGCGCGCGCGGTGTTGGTATTGCTCGGTCATAAATGGGTCTCGGCCATCTGGTAGGCGGTTTCCAGTGCGACTTGCAGGCTGCCGGTATCGATCTTGCCGCTGCCGGCCAGGTCCAGGGCAGTGCCATGGTCCACGGAGGTGCGGATGATCGGCAGGCCCAACGTCACGTTGACCGCCGCGCCGAAACCTTTGTACTTCAGCACGGGCAGGCCCTGGTCGTGGTACATCGCCAGCACCGCGTCGCAGTGCTCCAGATATTTTGGGGTGAACAGAGTGTCGGCAGGCAGCGGGCCACGCAGGTCCATGCCCTCGCTGCGCAAGCGCTCCAAGGTGGGTTCGATGATGTCGATTTCTTCACGGCCCAGGTGTCCGCCTTCACCCGCGTGGGGATTGAGCCCGCAAACGAGGATGCGCGGCCGGGCGATGCCGAATTTTTCCTGCAAGTCGGCGTGCAGGATGCGCGTGACCCGCTCCAGACGTTCCGGGATGATGGCGTCGGCGACGTCCCGCAAGGGCAGGTGAGTGGTCACCAGGGCCACACGCAGTCCGCGGGTAGCGAGCATCATCACCACTTGCGCGGTGTGGGTCAGGTCCGCCAGGAATTCGGTGTGCCCGGAAAAGGCAATCCCGGATTCGTTGATCACGCCTTTGTGCACCGGTGCGGTGATCATGCCGGCGAACGCACCGTCCAGGCAGCCCTGGCCGGCGCGGGTCAGGGTCTCGAGGACGAACGCGGCGTTGGCCTTGTCCAACTGCCCTGTGACGACCGGAGCGCCCAGGGGCGTATCCCAGACATACAGGCTGTTGGCGGGCGCCGGGACGTCCGGCCAGGCCTGCGGTGTCACGGGCAACAGATTGACGGCCAGCCCCAGTTGCGCGGCCCGCTCAAGGAGCAGGTCGCGACTGGTGATGGCAATCAGGGGATGTGGCTGGGCTTGCGAGGCGAGCAGCAGGCACAGGTCGGGACCGATGCCGGCTGGTTCGCCGGGGGTCAGCGCGAAACGCTTGGGTTTCACTGCGCTGCCTGGTCTGCACCAGGAAGTTTGATTTCAACGTAGGCTTCGTCGCGAATCTGACGCAGCCAGGTTTGCAGCTCTTCGTCGTATTTGCGGTTGCGCAAGACAGTCATTGCTTGCTGTTCGCGAGCCTGGGTGGTGCTGTCAGTGGCGCGGCGGCCAAGGACTTCCAGCACGTGCCAGCCATAAGGGCTCTTGAACGGCTTGGACAACTGGCCTTGCGGCGTGTCAGCCATGACCTGGCGGAATTCGGGAACCAGTGCATTGGGGTCAACCCAATTCAGGTCGCCGCCGTTGAGGGCCGAGCCCGGGTCTTCGGAAAAACTCTTCGCCAGTTCAGCAAAGTCTTCGCCCGCTTCAATGCGGTCGTAGAGTTTCTCCGCCAGGCGCTTGGTCTCGGCTTCGCTGCGAATCTCGCTTGGCTTGATCAGGATGTGGCGAACATGCACTTCGTCACGGACCTGGGTTCCGCCACCGCGTTTTTCCAGCACTTTCAGGATAATGAAGCCGCCAGGGGTGCGTGCTGGCTGGGTGATGTCGCCCACGGCCATGGCGCTCAGTTCACGGTCGAACGGAGGCGGCAGTTGAGCGGGTTTTCTCCAGCCCATGTCACCGCCTTCCAGGGCGTTGTCGCTGCCCGACTTGGCAATGGCCATCTGACCGAAATCAGCGCCTTGCTTGAGTTGCTGGTAGACATCCATTGCCTGGCGATAAGCGCTCTGGATCGCTTCGGAGTTGGCGCTTTCCGGGGTCGGAATCAGGATGTTCGCCAAGTGCAGCTCTTCGGAAAGCTGCATCTTGCCCAGGTCCGAGGCGAGGAAGTTTTTCACTTCCTGCTCCGACACCTGGATGCGTTCGGCCACACGGCGCTGACGCACACGGCTGATGACCATTTCGCGGCGGATCTGATCACGGGCGTCCTCGTAGGAGAGGCCGTCGCGAGCCAGGGCGGCGCGGAACTGGTCGATGCTCATGTTGTTGCGCTGGGCAATGGTGCCGACGGCCTGGTTCAGTTCTTCATCGGTGATGCGGATGCCGGAACGTTCGCCGATCTGCAATTGCAGGTTTTCGACGATCAGGCGTTCGAGCACTTGCTGGTCCAGCACGCCCGGAGGCGGCAGGCCTCCGCCGCGCTTGGCGATGGTTTGCTGCACTTCATGGACGCGCTGGTCCAGCTGGCTCTGCATGACCACGTCGTTGTCGACGATGGCCACTACCTTGTCGATGGACTGTACCGCGGCGTTGGCCGCGGTACCCAGGAACAGCGCGCCCAGCATCAGCGGGCGCAGACAATCAGAAAGCTTGGTCTTCACGTTCACGATAACCTTGGATGCCTTTGTCGAGGAAGCTCTCTACCTTGGCGCCGGTCAGGCCGCCGAGTCCCTTCAGAACAATTTGGAGGAAGATGCCGTGGTCGCCTTTTTCGTTTTCCGGGGCGGCTTGACTGAACTCTTCGTAGTCGACCCAGTAACGGTTGATCAGGCGCAGTTTCCAGCAGCAATTGTCGTATTCGAAACCACCGAAGGCTTCCAGGGTACGGTTGCGGTTGTAGTCATACTGCCAGCGGCTGATAAGGTTCCACTGCGGCACGACTGGCCAGATGACCGAGAAGTCGTGCTGCTTGATCTTGTAGTAGTCCTTCACGTAGCCCGGTGTGCCCGGTGTGCCGTAGTCGCCGCCGCCCACGGACCATTGACCCGTAGTCTGGTCGTAACGGACCTGGTCGTTGCGATAGCGATAACCGGCGTTGATAACCTTGTTCGGGTTGTCTTCAGGCTGGTAGTGGAACATCGCGCTGCCCGAGCGAGGGCTATGGGTGTCCGGGTCCCAGTTATAGGTAGCAGTAGTGCGCCAGTCGCGGTTCCAGCGGAATTCGTACTCCAGTGCATAGGGAGATACGTCGGACTTGGCATCTTCACGCGTATTGAAATCGATGCCTGGCAGTTGAACTTCGCGGTCCTTGAAGTAAAAGGCCTGGCCGACGCTGACGCGCTGGCGCTCGAATCCGTTTTCCTGGATCCAGCGACTGGTCACGCCCAGGGAGAGTTTGTTCTCGTCGCCGACACGGTCGGAGCCAGAGAAACGGTTGTCCCGGAACAGCGAGGAGTAGCTGAAGGTGGATTCGCCGGTGTCGAAAACCGGAATGTCGCTCTGATCTTTCTCTGGGACATAGAGGTAGAACAGGCGTGGCTCCAGGGTTTGGCGGTAGTTACTACCAAACCACTGGGTATCCCGGTCGAAGTACAGGCCGCTGTCGATGCTGGCGATTGGGACGCCGCGATTCTGACTGCCGCTATACGTGCCGCGCAGACGATCAGTCTCGGCGGACTGTGCGGCGATCTGGGATTTGCCAGTGCCGTCCAGGTCCAGATCATATTGGGTGTATTGGTATTTGAGCGACGGCTTGATGAAGCCGTACGTGGCTTCCATCGGCAAGCTCATGACTGGCGCCAGATTCAGGCGAGTGCCGTTAGCCCGCGCCAGTCCGCGAACGTTGGTGTCCAGCCACGGTTCGGTGTTGCCATCCTCATCGGTATAGTTGCCAGTCCGCAAATCACGATCAAATCGCACCAACTCTGTCTTGTACTCGAAATACAGGCCATACGGATGTTCGGGCAGGGAGCCATTGAAGGTGATCTGGGGCAGGCGATTATAGGGCGTGATTTTCGAAATCGTCGCCATCTGATAGGCCTGGGCATTCACGCGTGCCGTGTAGTTGTCGCCGCGATAGCTGACTGCGCCTTGCTGATTGACGTAATCATTGGACTCGATACCGATCTGATCGCTTTCAAGGTCCTGGAAATAGTACGGATCGCTGATCTTGGTGTAGTCGACTTCCGTCAGCACGCGCGAGTCGAGGCCGCCCTTGTGCTGCCAGTTATACATGTAGCGGGTCTTGTCGTAGTCGCTTTGCCCGCTGCGCTCATCGTCCTCGTCGTTGAGGTACGCAGCACCGAACTGACCTTCGCTGGATTTGGTCAGGTAGCGGAATTCGCCTTCCATCAAAAGGCCGCGCTTGGCCATGTAGCGCGGATACAACGTGGCATCGTAGTTCGGCGCCAGGTTGAAGTAGTACGGGGTGACCAGCAGGAAGCCGGTGTCGCTGCCGCTGCCGATGGTCGGCGGCAGGAAGCCGGACTGGCGACGGTCGTCGATCGGGAAGTAGATGTACGGTGTGTACAGGACCGGGAAGTCCTTGACCCGCAGCGTCACGTTGGTCGCGGTACCGAAGCCGGTGGCCGGGTTCAGGGTGATGTTGTTGCCCTTGAGCGTCCAGGCGTTGCTGTTCGGTTCGCACGTGGTGTACGTACCGTCCTTGAGACGGATGATCGCATTCTCTGCACGCTTGGCGTACAGCGCGTTACCGCGAATACGCGACTTGTGCATCACGTATTCGGCGTTGTCGACCTTGGCTTCGCCGGTGTCCAGCTGTACATCGGCATGGTCGCCGACGATCAGTGCACCGTTGTCGCGAACGCGGACGTTACCGCTCAGCTCACCGCGGTTCTCAGCCTGGTACAGGCTGGCCTCGTCGGCCTCGACCTGCATGCTGCCCTGGCGCATGACCACGTCGCCGGCCAGCGTCGCCACCTGTTCTTCCTGTTGATAGCGCGAAGCCTTGGCGCCGAGGAAGGTAGGAGCGTCGCTCTTGGCCGTCTTGTCGTTCATGCCAGGACGGGTCGGCTCGATATAGGCACCCGAGCAGTAAGGGCCGGTTTCAGCCAATTGCGCCGGGGTAAGGTTCTCCCGTGGAACCCAATCCAGGTGACTGTAGTCTGCACTGCGCGACTTCAGGCCGCGGCCCTTGGCTTCGGTAACGAGCATCGGCTTTTCGCCGGCTTCCTCGCCCGAGCTGCTGTCGGCCGGAGCCGCGCCGCTGTCGGAAACCGCACTGCCGTCATGCACGGGACGCGGCGGCAACGCGGCGGCCGGTGTCTTGGGTGCACAGTCCCAGGCACCCGAAGCGGAGACGGAGCAGTCATACTGCTGCGCCGCGACGACGAATGAAGAGGCCAGGGGTTGCAGGGCCAGCAGACTGCCGGTGACCAGCAACGGAAATTTTTTACGAAACGCGGGGGATTTCAATGCCATCTTATTAGTCCGGGCTTCCTGCGTGCCATCTGCCCGCGGTGTGGGCCGCACGCCTCTCGATGGTCTGAAAAAGATGCTGGATAATAAAGCATGACCCGCTTGACGGCTAGCGCCGTCGGAGACCCTTGCAATGCCCGACCAAGATGTACGCTTGCAACACCTGAAAGTTTGGCTCGATGAACAACTGCCGATCCTTTTCACTCAACAGGGCTGGGGCCCCGTACCCCCGGCCACGTTGACCGCCGCCAGCAGTGACGCGAGTTTCCGGCGTTATTTCCGCTGGGAAGGCGAGGGTCGCAGTTTGATCGTCATGGATGCGCCACCGCCCCAGGAAAACTGCAAACCCTTCGTGGATATTGCTTTTTTGCTGGCGAAATCCGGCATTAACGTGCCAAAAATTTATGCTGAAGACCTCGAGCGCGGCTTTCTTTTGCTCAATGACTTGGGCAACCAAACCTATCTGGACGTGATCAACGGCGAAAATGCCGACGATTTATTCCGCGATGCCCTGCAAGCCTTGCTGGCTTTCCAGCAACTGCCAATGGTTGCGCCGTTGCCGAGCTACGATGTCGCGTTGTTGCGTCGGGAGTTGGAATTGTTCCCCGAGTGGTACGTCAAGCGCGAGCTGGGGATCGAATTGGATTCGGCCCAGCAGCAGCTCTGGCAGCAAGCCAGCGAGTTGCTGATCGACAGCGCCCTGGCCCAGCCCAAAGTGCTGGTGCACCGGGACTACATGCCACGCAACCTGATGCTCAGCGTGCCGAACCCCGGCGTGCTGGATTTTCAGGATGCCGTCTATGGTCCCGTTACCTACGACGTGACCTGCCTGTTCAAGGACGCTTTCCTCAGTTGGCCCGAGGCGCGCGTGCGCGGCTGGCTGGAGAGTTACTGGCAGCAGGCCGGCGCCCTCGGCATTCCCGTGCAACCGGACCTCGAGGACTTCCTGCGGGCCAGCGATTTGATGGGCGTGCAGCGTCATCTAAAGGTCATCGGGATCTTCGCGCGCATTTGTCATCGTGATGGCAAGCCACGCTACCTCGGCGATGTGCCGCGATTCTTTGCTTATATAGAAGCGGTCATTGCCCGCCGTCCGGAACTGGCACCGCTCGATGAACTTCTGGGCAGCTTGCGGCAATCGGCTGGAGCAACGGCATGAAGGCGATGATTCTGGCGGCGGGCAAGGGCGAACGCATGCGCCCCTTGACCCTTACCACGCCAAAGCCGTTGATTCGCGTCGGTGGTGTTCCCTTGATCGAATACCACTTGCGGGCGCTGGCCAGGGCCGGATTCACCGAGATCGTGATCAATCACGCCTGGCTCGGTCAGCAGATCGAAGATCACCTGGGGGATGGTGCACGGTTTGGCGTGAGCATTCGGTTTTCCCCTGAAGGCGAGCCGCTGGAAACCGGCGGTGGAATCTTCCGGGCCTTGCCGCTGCTGGGCGATGAAGCGTTTGTGGTGGTGAACGGCGATGTCTGGACCGACTACGACTTCAGCGCTTTGCGCCGGCCGCTCGAAGGGTTGGCGCACCTGGTGCTTGTCGATAATCCCGAGCATCACCCAGACGGCGATTTCGTCCTGGTCGACGGAAAGGTTCACGATAGGCACGCCCCTGCCGACAACCTGACCTATAGCGGCATCGCCGTTCTGCACCCGCGGTTGTTCGACGGTTGCGCGGAGGGTGCGTTCAAGCTCGCACCGCTGTTGCGCGCGGCCATGGCCGAGGGACGCGTCAGTGGCGAGCACCTCAAAGGGCATTGGGTCGATGTCGGCACCCATGAACGTTTGGCGCAGGTCGAAACCTTGATAGAAGCGAGCGGTTGATATGTGGTGGCCAGGGACTCTGATTGGAGCCGGGGCGGGCTTTGCCATAGCCAGCATCCCGGGGGCCATGCTTGGTGCGTTATTAGGACAAGCGTTGGATAGGCGCCTAAACGTGCAAAGCTGGGAGCAGCTTCGTGAGCGTCTGGGCGGGCGCCCAGCGTTGCGCAACGATGAACTGTTGTTTGTGTTGCTGGGGCGTTTGGCGAAAAGCGATGGGCGTGTGGTCGACGGTCACATCCAACAGGCTCGCCAGGAAATGCGGGCCCTGGACCTGAGCGAATCGGCGCAACGCCGGGCCATCGCTGCATTCAACCGGGGCAAGTCTGGAGATGTCCGCCTACGCGGTTATCTGCGCCGCCTCAGCACCCAGCCGCATGCGGCGGAAGGCGTGCTGCGGGCCTGCTGGCGAATGGTTTGGGCTGATGGCAAGGCGGGCGTCGGCGAGCGTGAATTGATTGCCCGGTGGGGCAAGTGGCTGGGCTGGACCCAACAACAGGTCCAGGCATTGGCCAGCGATTACGAACCGCACAAACTGTCGCTGCCCAGCAGTGGGGTGACGTATCAGGAGGCGTTGCGTTTGCTGGGCGTTTCCGCCACGAGTGAACCGTCGCAGATCAAGCGAGCCTACCGACGATTGCTCAGTCGCCACCATCCGGACAAGATTGCCGGCAGCGGGGCAACGCCCTTGCAGGTGCGTGAAGCCACTGACAGGACTCGGGAGTTGCACAACGCCTATCGCTTGATACGGGAACGGCGGAATTTCCGGTAGCGCCACTATCCCCAGTGGCGAGGGAGCTTGCTCCCGTTCGGCTGCGCAGCAGTCGCAGTCCGGGTCTTTATGAAGAACCGCAGTGCTCGCTTTGGGGACCGCTTCGCGCTCCAGCGGGAGCAAGCTCCCTCGCCACAGGAGGGTGGGCGCCGACATCCCGAACGGGTCAGCCTTACTCCCCCGCCTTCTGCGGATTCAACCAACCCCGGACCCGACGAAACAGCTGCTCCTGCTCCGCCGCCGGGTTCGGCAGGGCCTTGAGGGACACCTGGCTGAAGGTCGAGCCTTTCAAGCGTTTGCTCGCCTGCAAGCGCTCCAGCGCCGCGTTTCGATCCAGCGGCTTGTCCATGTAGAAAATGTCGGCGGTCGCCAGTTTCAAGGTCGAGGTCAGTTCGGCCAGGGCCGGCTTGGCGGTGGCCGGGGTCTGGGCGGCCACCATCACGAAGCGTTCGACTTGTGAGGGCTGCTTTTCACTCAAGTAGCGCGCTGCCCAATAGGCGCCAGTGCCATGGCCCAGCAGCACGATACGGCGTGCGCTTTGCTGTTCGGCGTAGGCCAGGGCTGCATCGATACGGGCGAAGATGCGCTCGGCGTCGGCCTTGGCATGTTCTTCATCGGTTTGGTCGACGACGGGATCTGTCGCATCGGCTTCGCCGCCTGCGGCCTGTTCGATCGGCGCCGCAGTGGTGGCGTCCGGTGCTGCGGCAGCGGTGTCGGTCGGCTTGGTCTCGGGCGGTGTTTCTACCACGCGCGGTGCAATGACGTCGCTTTGCAGGTCCGGCAGGGTGATACTCAGGCTGCTCCACTCAACATCTGGCAACTTTTTCCGCAAAGGGCCGATAGCTTGAGGCCAGTCAGCTGTTTCGCCGGCGCCGGGGATTATGATGACTGCGCCTCTGGGGTCGCCGGTATTGGCCGGTTTCCACAGTGCCAGGAAGGCATCGCTGCCGGTCTGTAACTGTTGTTGTTCCTGGGCCGGGACTCTTCGTTCAAGTGCGGTCGCCTCTTCCTGGCTACGCTCGAGCAAGGGTTGGCGCTCGACGGGTTTTTCCTCGGCAGGTTGCTGCGCGGCGGGCGCCGTTTCGCTGGCCTGTACAGAAAAGGCACTTGGCAGGATCAGCGACAGGCACAATGCTGGCAACGCCAGGCGATAAACAGAGGGCATTGGATATTCCATGACCAGAAGTATTTCCGGCAGCCTAATGGGTTGGTCAGTATTTGTCAGTGCATTGAGACTTCGATGATGCGTTTTTGCTGCCTGTGGGTTATCGGCTGTTTATGGCTTCCCTTGATGGCGTGGGCCGCGCCCGCGCCGTCGACGCATGGGGTGCAATTGAATGCGGGACAGCGCCAATGGTTGGTGCAACATCCGCAATGGCGGGTCGGCCTGGTATTGCAGGCGCCCTATGCCCAATACGACCGGCGCCTGCAGCGTTTGTCCGGCACTAACGTCGAGTTGATGCAATGGCTGGGCAAGGCGTTGAACGTCGAGCTCACCTGGCGCAATTTCCAGGACCTGGCACAGCTGGAAGCAGCGGTGCGCGCCGGCGAGGTGGACGTAGCGCCGGGCCTGACCCAATCCCCGGGCGGGCTCAAGCTCTGGCAATTTTCCGATCCCTATATGCGCGTGCCGCAACTGATCGTCGGCGCGCAGAAGGGCGCCGAAGGGGTGGAGTTGGAAAAACTCGACAGCCAGGCCCGGGTCGCGGTGCGCATGCCCAGCGCGACGGCCGATTACCTGCGCAGCAACTACCCGACGCTGAATCTGCAAGGTGTGCCGATGGAGCGCGAGGCCCTGCAATTATTACTGACCCAGCAGGCTCGATACGCGGTGGTCGACGAGGCACAGCTCGGGCGGTTGATGGTCGAGCCCGAATTCGCCGAGCTGGCGGTGGTGGGCGACATCGGCCTGCCGCAGTTGCTGCGGGTTGCCACGCGCCGGGACTGGCCGGAACTGGCCGAGATCATCGACAGCGGTTTGCAGGCGATCCCGGCCAAGGAACTGGAGCAATTGCACAGCCGTTGGCTCAAGCCAAAATATCCACGCCTGACCGAGACCCCGGGCTTCTGGCAGAACTTGACCCTATTGATTCTGGCCCTGCTGCTCAGCAGCGTCGCCATCGTGTTCTGGCAGCGCCGCCAGCAACGCGCACTGGAGCGTCGTCTGCGTGCCGCGAGGGAGGACATCGCCCAGCGTACGGCCAGCGAAGAAGCCTTGCGCCTGACGCAGTTTTCCATCGATCAAAGTACGGTCGGCATCCTCTGGGTCAATTGGGACAGCCACGTGCGTTATGCCAACCGAGCGGCTGAAACCATGCTCGGCTATGCCTCGGGCGCCATCATCGACCGCCCCTTGATCGACTTCGAGCCGGGTTTGCACATGGATCGCTGGCTGAACCTGTGGAAGCGCGCCCGGGCCAGCGAAGATGGGCCGCAGAGTTTCGAAACCGAATGCGTGCGAGCCGATGGCAGCATCTTGCCGGCTGACGTTTCTCTGAGCTTCCTGCGCTTTCGCGACGCTGAATACCTGGTGGTCTACCTCAACGACGTGACCGAGCGCCGACGAGCGCTGGCGGCGTTGCGCGAAAGCGAAGCGCGGTTGCAAGGTATTGCCGCTAATGTGCCAGGTCTGGTCTTTCGCCTGGAGCGGGCGCCGGTGACCGGCCAGATCGACTTTGCCTACATCAGCGAAGGCAGCGAAAGCCTGGTGGGTTATTCCCCTGCAACCCTGGCCCGCAGCGACACCGGGCTGCGCAGCCTGGTGCACCCGCAGGACAAGGCCGATTACCACTGCACTCAGGACCAGGCGCTGGACACCGACAGTGACTGGTCATGGCAAGGCCGCATCCTGACCCGCGAAGGCCAGGAGCGCTGGGCCGAGATCAAAGCGATCACCCGCCGTCTCGAAGATGGCGCCTATGTCTGGGACGGAATCGTCTGGGACATCACCGAAAGCAAGCGCATCGAACTGGAGCTGGCCAGCTCACGGGAACAGTTGCGCGAATTGTCAGCGCACCTGGAAAGTGTGCGGGAAGAGGAAAAGGCGCGCATTGCCCGGGAGGTCCACGACGAGCTGGGCCAGATGCTGACGGTGTTGAAGCTAGAAACATCCATGTGCGAATTGGCCTACGCGCAACTCGACCCGGGCCTGCATGAGCGGCTTAATAGCATGAAGCGCCTGATTGCTCAGTTGTTCCAGCTGGTGCGGGATGTGGCAACGGCGCTCCGCCCGCCGATCCTGGATGCTGGCATTGCCTCGGCCATCGAATGGCAGGCTCGGCGTTTCGAGGCGCGTACGCAGATCCCATGCCTGGTGCAGGTGCCGGACAACCTGCCGGCCCTGAGCGACGCCAAGGCCATTGGCCTGTTCCGGATTCTCCAGGAAGCGCTGACCAACGTGATGCGCCATGCCCAAGCGCATACTGTAGAGCTGACGCTGGTTCAGGAGGGCGACGAATTGTGTCTGACCGTCAGCGACGACGGTGTAGGATTTATTGCCGATACGAGTCGGCCAACCTCCTTTGGCCTGGTCGGCATGCGTGAACGAGTATTGATCATGGGCGGGCAGTTGACCCTGGAGAGTGAGCCGGGGGAGGGGACGACCCTGTCGGTGCGGGTGCCGTTGCATGAGGCCTGATGGGGTGGGTTGCCTGGGCGGGCCCAATCGCGAGCCAGCTCGCTCCACATTGATTGAGATGTACACATACGCCCTGCGGGAGCGAGCTTGCTCGCGATGAGGGATCCTGAATCTGGAGAACAATGTGATCCGTGTACTGGTAGCCGAAGACCACACCATCGTCCGTGAAGGCATCAAGCAACTGATCGGCCTGGCCAAGGACCTGGTGGTGGTAGGGGAGGCGAGCAATGGTGAGCAGTTGCTCGAAACCTTGCGGCATGTGCCCTGCGAAGTGGTGCTGCTGGACATTTCCATGCCCGGCGTCAACGGCCTGGAGGCGATCCCACGGATCCGGGCGCTGAACAACCCGCCGGCCATCCTGGTGCTGTCGATGCATGACGAAGCGCAAATGGCCGCCCGTGCCCTGAAGGTCGGCGCCGCCGGCTACGCGACCAAGGACAGCGACCCGGCCCTGCTGCTCATGGCGATTCGCAAGGTCGCGGCCGGCGGACGCTATATCGACCCGGACCTGGCCGACCGCATGGTCTTTGAAGTCGGCCTGACCGACACGCGACCGCTGCACTCACTGCTGTCCGAGCGTGAATTCTCCGTCTTCGAACGCCTGGCCCAGGGCGCCAACGTCAACGATATCGCCCAGCAACTGGCCCTGAGCAGCAAGACCATCAGCACCCACAAGGCGCGGCTGATGCAGAAGCTCAACATCACCTCATTGGCTGAGTTGGTGAAGTATGCGATGGAGCACAAGTTGCTCTGAGCTTCAGCGCTCCCACAAGGTTTTGTCTCGGCATATCCATTTGCGACACACCCCAACAGCGCTTTTCGCCCCTGCTTGCCGCTTGCCGCTCATCACTTGCCGCTGCACTTACCCAATCCCGCCATCCCTGTAGGGCGATCCCTACCCCGACTCTTCCATCCGGCTGAGGTGATTCTCTCCTGCGCCCCGATTTGCGCCGGCCCCAGGCTCCACTAGGCTTGACTCACAAGCAGTCATCAATACAAAAGGTGCGGGTATGAGCCAGGTCGATTCAAGCGCGGGGGCCAGTGATGTGCTGGTCAGCTTTCGTGGTGTGCAAAAGAGCTACGACGGCGAGAACCTGATCGTCAAAGACCTCAACCTGGACATTCGCAAGGGCGAATTCCTGACCCTGCTCGGGCCTTCCGGCTCCGGCAAGACCACCAGCCTGATGATGCTCGCCGGGTTTGAGACCCCAACCGCCGGTGAGATCCTGCTGGCCGGGCGCTCGATCAACAACGTGCCACCGCACAAGCGCGACATCGGCATGGTGTTCCAGAACTACGCCTTGTTCCCGCACATGACCGTCGCCGAGAACCTGGCGTTCCCGCTGACGGTGCGTGGCCTGAACAAGAGCGACGTGAGTGATCGGGTCAAGCGCGTCTTGAGCATGGTCCAGTTGGACAGCTTCGCCCAACGCTACCCGGCGCAATTGTCCGGCGGCCAGCAACAACGGGTTGCCCTGGCCCGGGCGCTGGTGTTCGAACCGCAGTTGGTGTTGATGGACGAACCCCTGGGTGCGTTGGACAAGCAGCTGCGTGAACACATGCAGATGGAAATCAAGCATCTGCACCAGCGCCTCGGCGTCACCGTGGTGTACGTGACCCACGACCAGGGCGAAGCCTTGACCATGTCTGACCGCGTGGCGGTATTCCACCAGGGCGAGATCCAGCAGATCGCCCCGCCGCGCACACTGTATGAAGAGCCGAAAAACACCTTCGTCGCCAACTTCATTGGCGAAAACAACCGTCTCAACGGTCGTCTGCACAGTCAGACCGGCGACCGCTGCCTGGTGGAATTGGGACGCGGTGAAAAGGTCGAGGCATTGGCGGTGAATGTCGGCAAGCCTGGCGAGCCGGTGACCCTGTCGATCCGCCCGGAACGGGTGAGCCTCAACGGCGTCAGCGAACAATGCGTCAACCGCTTCTCAGGGAGGGTGGCGGAATTCATCTATCTGGGCGACCACGTCCGGGTTCGCCTGGAAGTCTGCGGCAAGACCGACTTCTTCGTGAAACAGCCGATTGCCGAGCTCGATCCCGCGCTCGCGGTTGGGGACGTGGTTCCGCTTGGCTGGCAAGTCGAGCATGTGCGTGCGCTCGATCCCCTTCTAGAGGCGAATTGATCGCCCCCTGCTGTACCAACACCAACCCTGCACGTGGAGAGAACAATAAATGTTGAGATCCCTGAAGTTCACAGCCCTGACACTGGGCATGATGGGTGCGGCAAGCGCGATGGCGGCGGGCCCGGACCTGACCGTGGTGTCTTTCGGCGGGGCGAACAAGGCGGCTCAGGTCAAAGCCTTTTACGCACCGTGGGAAGCGGCCGGCAATGGCAAGATCGTGGCTGGCGAGTACAACGGCGAAATGGCCAAGGTCAAGGCCATGGTCGATACCAAGAGCGTTTCGTGGGATTTGGTAGAAGTCGAGTCCCCGGAATTGTCCCGTGGTTGTGACGAAGACATGTTCGAACAACTCGATCCGGCCCTGTTCGGCAAGGCCGAAGACTACGTCAAGGGCGCCATCCAGCCTTGCGGCGTGGGCTTCTTCGTGTGGTCGACCGTGCTGGCCTACAACGCCGACAAGCTCAAGACCGCGCCGACCAGTTGGGCGGATTTCTGGGACACCAAGCAATTCCCAGGCAAACGTGGCCTGCGCAAGGGCGCCAAGTACACCCTGGAATTCGCCTTGATGGCCGATGGCGTAGCGCCGAAAGACGTCTACAAAGTACTGGCTGGCAAAGACGGCCAGGATCGCGCCTTCAAGAAGCTCGATGAGCTCAAGCCGAACATCCAGTGGTGGGAAGCTGGCGCCCAGCCGCCGCAGTACCTGGCTTCCGGTGACGTGGTCATGAGCTCAGCCTACAACGGCCGGATCGCCGCGGTACAGAAAGAAAGCAACCTGAAAGTGGTGTGGAACGGCGGTATCTACGACTTCGACGCTTGGGCCATCCCACGTGGCCTGGACAAGACCCGCGCCGAAGCGGCGAAGAAGTTCATCGCCTTCTCGGTGGCGCCGCAGCAGCAGAAGACCTATTCGGAAAACATCGCCTACGGTCCGGCCAATACCCAGGCTGTACCGTTGCTGGCCAAGGATGTCCTGAAGGACATGCCGACCACCCCGGAAAACATCGCCAACCAAGTGCAGATCGACGTCAGCTTCTGGGCTGACAACGGTGAGCAACTGGAGCAGCGCTTCAACTCCTGGGCGGCCAAGTAACCAAAGCGTCCATGGGTGAACGGGCTTTGTGGCGAGGGAGCTTGCTCCCGCTTGAGTGCGCAGCACTCACAAAATTGGCGTTGCCGACAAAGTTTTGGGGCCGCTTCGCAGCCCAGCGCGAGCAAGCTCGCTCGCCACAATGACTCGCTTGCACAGGTTGCGGTTTCAAAAGAACAGAGGTGGCCCGCCGCCTCTGTAACGATCAAAAAGATTCGCGGAGTTCGCCATGGCTATCGCCGTTCCACTGAACGCGGGCACCAGCCCCACCCTCAAGCAACGGCTCAAGCATGCCGAGCGGATCAACCGCTGGAAGGCCCAGGCCTTGATCGCGCCGCTGGTGTTGTTTCTGTTGCTGGTGTTCCTGGTGCCGATCGTGGCGCTGCTGTTCAAAAGCGTCAGCAACCCGGAAGTGGTGGGCGCCATGCCTCGCACTGTCGCCGCCGTCGCTGCATGGGACGGACGTGGTTTGCCGGGCGAGCCGGTGTACAAGGCTGCCAGTGAAGACCTGGCCGAAGCCCGCAAGAATCAGACCTTGGGCGACTTGTCCAAGCGCCTGAACATGGAACTGGCCGGCTATCGTAGCCTGCTGACCAAGACCGCTCGGGCGTTGCCGTTTGCCACCGAGCCGGCTTCCTATAAAGAAGCCTTGGAAAACCTCGATGAGCGTTGGGGCGACCCGGCGTACTGGCAGGTGATCCGCCGCAACACCAGCGACGTTACCCCGTATTACCTGCTGGCGGCCGTCGATCACCGCATCGATGACCTCGGCGAACTGGCCCCAGCTACCCCCGACCAGGCGATTTACCTGGATATCTTCACTCGCACGTTCTGGATGGGCCTGGTGATCACCGCGATCTGCCTGGTGCTGGCTTATCCGTTGGCCTACCTGCTGGCTAACCTGCCTTCGCGCCAGAGCAACCTGCTGATGATCCTGGTGCTGCTACCGTTCTGGACCTCGATCCTGGTACGCGTCGCCGCATGGATCGTGCTGCTGCAGTCCGGTGGTCTGATCAACAGTGCGCTGATGGCCATGGGCGTCATCGATAAGCCCCTGGAGCTGGTGTTCAACCGCACCGGCGTATACATCTCCATGGTCCACATCCTGCTGCCGTTCATGATCCTGCCGATCTACAGCGTGATGAAGGGCATCTCGCCAACCTATATGCGTGCGGCGATTTCCCTGGGCTGTCACCCGTTCGCCAGTTTCTGGCGGGTGTACTTCCCGCAGACCTATGCCGGGGTCGGTGCCGGTTGCCTGTTGGTGTTCATCCTTGCCATCGGCTACTACATCACGCCGGCGCTGCTGGGCAGCCCGAACGATCAGATGGTCAGCTACTTCGTCGCGTTCTACACCAACACCAGCATCAACTGGGGCATGGCCACGGCGCTCGGCGGGCTGCTGTTACTGGCGACCATCGTGCTTTATCTGATTTACAGCTGGCTGGTGGGCGCCAGTCGCCTGCGCCTGAGCTAAGGGGAGATCGAAAATGGTGAGTCCTTACATGTCCCCCGTCGAGCGGGTGTGGTTCTACTGCTTGCGCACACTCTGCGGGCTGATTCTGTTGTTCCTGATCCTGCCGGTGCTGGTGATCATTCCACTGTCGTTCAACTCCGGCAGTTTCCTGGTGTACCCGCTGCAAGGCTTTTCGCTGCAGTGGTACCACGATTTCTTCGCCTCGGCCGAATGGATGCGAGCGCTGAAGAACAGCATCATCGTGGCCCCGGCGGCGACGTTGCTGGCGATGGTCTTCGGCACGCTCGCGGCCATCGGCCTGACCCGTGGTGACTTCCCAGGCAAGGCGTTGGTGATGGCCCTGGTGATTTCGCCGATGGTGGTGCCGGTGGTGATCATTGGCGTGGCCAGTTACCTGTTTTTCGCCCCGCTGGGGATGGGCAACAGCTTCTTCTCGCTGATCGTGGTCCACGCCGTGCTGGGTGTACCGTTCGTGATCATCACGGTGTCGGCGACCCTGCAGGGGTTCAACCACAACCTGGTTCGGGCTGCCGCCAGTCTTGGGGCTTCGCCACTGACGGCGTTTCGTCGGGTGACCCTGCCGTTGATCGCCCCGGGTGTGATCTCCGGCGCACTGTTCGCCTTCGCGACGTCGTTCGATGAAGTGGTGGTGACCCTGTTCCTGGCCGGCCCCGAGCAGGCAACCTTGCCACGGCAGATGTTCAGCGGCATCCGCGAAAACCTCAGCCCCACCATCGCGGCGGCGGCGACCCTGCTGATTGCCTTCTCGGTGATCCTGTTGCTGACCCTGGAGTGGTTGCGTGGGCGTAGCGAGAAGCTGCGTACTACCCAGGCCTGACGAATGTGGGAGCGGGCTTGCTCGCGAATGCGGTGTGCCAGTCGACATAAATGTTGAATGTGCCGACGTATTCGCGAGCAAGCCCGCTCCCACAATGGGGTTGCGGTGTATTCATAAGCTGAATGGCAGACAACCTCCAATACCGAGCTATCCTTGTGCCAGCCCATACTCGAATAAGAGGCCGCGCACATGAGTCTTTCCTCATTCAAGATCGCCCATAAACTGATCACCGGTGCTGCTGCCATCGAGCAACTGGCTGCGGAGTTGACGCGCCTGGACGTCGACAACCCGCTGATCGTGACCGATGCGGCGTTGGTCAAGTCCGGCACCGTGGAACTGGCCTTGCAACATCTGGGCGGACGGGACTACGAGATTTTCGACCGGGTGATGCCGGACCCGGAAATCGCCATTGTCGAGGACTGCATGCAAGCCTATCGCGACGGTGGTCATGATGGCCTGATCGGTCTCGGCGGTGGCAGTGCCATCGACATTGCCAAGTGCGTGGGCGTCTATGCCGGGTACCACGGCGAGCTGCAGGATATGTTCGGCGTCGATCAGGTGCCGCGCAAAGGCCCGCCCATGATTGCCATCCCCACCACGGCCGGTACCGGTTCGGAAGTCACCAACGTGGCGATCCTCTCCGACAAGGCCGCGCAGCTGAAAAAAGGCATCGTCAGCGATTATCTGTTGCCGGACGTGGCGCTGGTCAGTCCGCAGATGACCCTCACCTGTCCGCGCGGCGTCACGGCTGCCAGTGGCGTTGATGCGCTGGCACACGCCATCGAGGCCTACCTGTCGCTCAATGCTTCGCCAATCACCGATGCCCTGGCCATCGGCGCAATCAAGCTGATCAGCCGCGCGCTGCCCAAGGCCTATGCCAACCCGGCTCACCTGCAAGCCCGGGAAGACATGGCCACGGCCAGCCTCATGGCCGGCATGGCATTCGGCAATGCCGGGGTTGGGGCGGTCCATGCACTGGCTTATCCATTAGGCGGGCGTTTTCACGTGTCCCATGGCGTCGCCAATGCTATGTTGCTGCCATACGTCATGACCTGGAACAAGATGGCCTGTGTCGAGCGCATGCGTGACATCGCCGAGGCCATGGGCCTCAAGACCGCTCACCTGAGCGACCTTGAGGCGGCCGATGAGGCTGTGGAGGCGATGATTACGCTGTGTGCTGCCGTGGAAATACCCCAAGGTCTCAGCAGCCTGGGCGTGACCGAGGACGTGATTCCATCCATGGCGGTGGAAGCGGCGGGAATAGAACGGTTAATGCGCAACAATCCACGCAAACTGAGCGCCGCCGATATCGAGAAGATCTACCGCGCGGCGTATTGATCGATTGCCACGGTGGGCGCGCCAAATCTTGAGGTATACAATGCGCGCCATCGTGATTTCGCTCAAAACAGGTGCGTCATGCAGCCCTTCGCTATTGCTCCGTCGATTCTCTCTGCCGACTTCGCCCGCCTGGGCGAGGAAGTGGACAACGTTCTGGCCGCCGGGGCCGACATCGTGCACTTCGATGTCATGGACAACCACTACGTACCCAACCTGACCATCGGCCCGATGGTCTGCGCGGCGCTGCGCAAGTACGGCGTCACCGCGCCGATCGACGCGCATTTGATGGTCAGCCCGGTGGACCGCATCGTTGGTGACTTCATCGAAGCCGGCGCTACCTACATCACTTTCCACCCTGAAGCCACGCAGCACATTGACCGCTCCCTGCAATTGATCCGCGAAGGCGGTTGCAAGGCCGGCCTGGTGTTCAACCCGGCGACGCCCCTGGACGTGCTCAAGTACGTGATGGACAAGGTCGACATGATCCTGCTGATGAGCGTCAACCCTGGCTTCGGCGGGCAGAAGTTCATCCCGGGCACGCTCGACAAGCTGCGCGAAGCCCGTGCGTTGATCGATGCCTCGGGGCGTGACATCCGCCTGGAAATCGACGGTGGTGTGAATGTGAAGAATATCCGTGAAATCGCCGCGGCCGGCGCCGACACGTTTGTCGCGGGTTCGGCCATCTTCAACGCACCGGACTACGAAGAGGTGATTGCACAAATGCGCGCCGAACTGGCCTTGGCGCGCCCATGAGCGGTTTCGAGCAGCTGTTCCCCGGCAGCTTGCCGCGTCTGGTGATGTTCGACCTCGATGGCACATTGGTCGATTCGGTCCCGGACCTCGCGGCGGCGGTGGACACGATGCTGCTCAAGCTTGGACGCCCGCCTGCCGGCCTCGATTCGGTACGCCACTGGGTCGGCAATGGCGCGCCGATGCTGGTGCGCCGGGCCCTGGCCAATGACATCGATGCCCAAGGTGTCGATGATGCCGAGGCCGAGCGGGCGCTGGCGTTGTTCAATGAAGCCTACGAAGACAATCACCAACTGACGGTGGTCTACCCCGGCGTGCGCTCCACCCTCAAGTGGCTGCAAAAGCAGGGCGTGGAAATGGCCCTGATTACCAACAAACCGGAGCGCTTCGTTGCGCCGTTGCTGGACCAGATGAAAATCGGCCGCTATTTCCGCTGGATCATTGGCGGCGATACCTTACCGCAGAAAAAGCCTGATC
This sequence comes from Pseudomonas sp. 3JA, assembly GCF_036961705.1. Taxonomy (NCBI): domain Bacteria; kingdom Pseudomonadati; phylum Pseudomonadota; class Gammaproteobacteria; order Pseudomonadales; family Pseudomonadaceae; genus Pseudomonas; species Pseudomonas sp. 3JA. Next base: position 19,064 of record NZ_JBAMDJ010000016.1, on the reverse strand, counting down.
CGGCCGCGCTGTTTTTCGTGATGAAAATGGCCAACATCCCGGCCTCTCAATCCTTGTTCGTCGGCGACTCGCGCAGCGATGTGCTGGCGGCCAAGGCGGCAGGGGTCAAATGTGTGGCACTGAGTTACGGCTACAACCACGGCCGCCCAATCGCCGAAGAATGTCCTGCCCTGGTAATCGACGATTTGCGCCTGTTAATTCCCGGTTGCCTGGACCCGGCCGCTGAGATAACGTTGCCCGACGCTGTTCAATCCTCTTCTGGAAACGCCATCGTGGTGGTCACTCGCAAACTCTGGATGAAAGTCATGAAGGCCCTGGCCCGCTGGCGTTGGCGCACCTGACGTGATCCCGGCCGGTTATCCGGCGCGTTTGCATACCTGACTGTCAGCTCCTCTTGCCACGAGGCACCCCATGATCCGCGAAGAATTCCTGCGTCTAGCCGCTGCCGGCTACAACCGCATCCCTCTTGCCTGTGAAACCCTGGCTGACTTCGACACACCGCTGTCGATCTACCTCAAGTTGGCCGACCAGCCCAACTCCTACTTGCTCGAATCGGTGCAGGGCGGTGAGAAATGGGGCCGTTATTCCATCATCGGCCTGCCGTGCCGCACGGTGCTGCGGGTCCATGACCATCGCGTCAGCGTGACCCACGACGGTGTCGAAATCGAAAGCCTCGAAGTTGAAGACCCGCTGGCGTTCGTCGAAACCTTCAAGGCCCGCTACAACGTGCCGACCATCCCCGGCCTGCCGCGCTTCAACGGTGGCCTGGTGGGGTATTTCGGCTACGACTGCGTGCGTTACGTGGAAAAACGCCTGGGCACCTGCCCGAACCCCGATCCGCTGGGCGTGCCGGATATTTTGCTGATGGTGTCCGATGCGGTCGTCGTTTTCGACAACCTCGCCGGCAAGATGCACGCCATCGTCCTGGCCGATCCGTCCCAGGAAGATGCCTACGAGCAAGGTCAACAAAGCCTGCAAGCACTGTTGGAAAAGTTACGTCAGCCGATCGCTCCGCGTCCCGGCCTGGACTTCAGCAAGCAGTCGGCGACCGACCCGGTGTTTCGTTCCAGTTTCACCCAGGACGATTACGAACGGGCCGTCGATACCATCAAGGAGTACATCCTCGCGGGTGACTGCATGCAGGTAGTGCCGTCGCAACGGATGTCCATTGACTTCAAGGCGGCGCCGATCGATCTCTATCGGGCGCTGCGCTGTTTCAACCCGACGCCCTACATGTACTTCTTCAACTTCGGCGACTTCCATGTCGTGGGCAGTTCGCCGGAAGTGCTGGTGCGGGTCGAAGACAACCTGATCACCGTCCGGCCGATCGCCGGCACTCGCCCCCGTGGCGCTACGGAGGAAGCTGACCGGGCCTTGGAAGAGGATTTGCTGTCGGACGACAAGGAAATCGCCGAGCACCTGATGCTGATTGACCTGGGGCGCAACGACACCGGGCGGGTCTCGGAAATCGGCTCGGTGAAGCTCACCGAGAAGATGGTCATCGAGCGCTATTCCAACGTGATGCACATCGTCTCCAACGTCACCGGCCAGTTGAAGGCCGGGCTGACGGCGATGGACGCCTTGCGGGCGATCCTGCCGGCGGGCACCTTGTCTGGCGCGCCGAAAATCCGCGCGATGGAAATCATCGACGAGCTGGAGCCGGTCAAGCGGGGCGTGTACGGCGGGGCCGTGGGTTACTTCGCCTGGAACGGCAACATGGACACTGCCATTGCCATTCGCACTGCCGTGATCAAGAACGGTGAACTGCACGTACAGGCCGGCGGCGGTATCGTCGCCGACTCGGTGCCGGCGCTGGAGTGGGAAGAAACCCTGAACAAGCGCCGGGCCATGTTCCGCGCCGTGGCGCTGGCCGAGCAGACTTCGAACGATTGAAAACCCTTCAATAACTCGATCAGTGTGTGGGAGCGAGCTTGCTCGCGATGAGGCCGTCATATTCAACCAACCAGTTGACTGACAGTCCGCTATCGCGGGCAAGCTCGCTCCCACAGGTTTTCTCGATCAGAAGTCCAGGCTGACGCCCAGGCTTACCCCTTGCTGGGTCATGTCATCATCCTTGCGCAGTGTATAACCACCCCGTAGCGCCAAGTCGTTGGTCAACTGGTGGCTGACCCCCAGGCTCAGGCGATTGAGGTGGCTCTGTGGCGTGTAGCCTTCCAGTGTGAAGTCGTTGGCCGGCAGGCTGTTGAGGGCAATGTTCACCTTTTGCGTGTCGTCTTCGTACTCGCGTTCGTAGGCATATTCGCCAAACACCTGGGTCTGGCGGGTGATGTTGTATTTGCCCTGCAAGCCAATGCCCAGGCGTTTCGAGTCGCGGGTCTGGTCATCGAAGGTCAGGGCCGTGGAGCGGTTGCTCTTTTCCGAATAGCCGTCGACTTCCACCTTCGCATAGTCAGCGCTGATAAACGGCGAGAGGTGCCATTCGCTGCCCGGCTGGGCAATGTCGTAGCCCACCCGCGTGCTGAATGCCCAGAGATGGCCGTCGGTGTCGCCTTTCTCTTGCGCCTCGTTGACGCCCAGGTCGAACTTGCGCTCCAGGTTGTCGTAGTCGAGCTTGCCGCCGGTCAGTGCCGCATCGGCCCACCAGCGGTTTTGCTGGAACTGGGCGAAAGCGGTCGCCAGGTAGCTATTGAGTTTGTACTTCGAATCGTTGTGGCCTGCTTCCATGTCCTGGCGGTAGAGGCCGGCGGCGACACCTACGCGCCACGCGTCGTTGAGACGATAGCTGCCGCCAATGTTCAGGCTGTAGCCACTGCCATCGGCGCTGGCGCCGCTGTCCTGGCTGTCCATGTCCAGATGCTGGCCGCCGCCTGCGACAATAGCTCGCCACTGGCCGACGGCCTGCCAGTTCTCCCAGTCAGATTGCCACTGGCTGCGTAACTCGTCCTGGTGAGCGCGCAGGGTCGAGTGGGCCATTTCCGGCAGCAACGTCAGTTCCCAGGGCGCCGCGAGCAGGGAATAGGCATAGTCGGCGATCAGTTTCTGTCCGGCTTCGGTCGGATGGACCGCGTCGTTGTAGATCAGCTTGGTGGGATCAGGCGTGGCGCTGTTGATGCCGTAGGTGGCGTTTTCGGTGCAGCCGTTGCCAGTGAAGCAGGTCGCGGTGAGGTTCTCACCGATGGCGAGGCCGAATCTTGCCGGGTCGGCGAAGCTTTCCTTGAGCAACAGCGGAATGTTCAATGGAATGATTTCAGCGTCGATGCCTTGCAGTCGCGTGATCAGCTGTTGGTTGAACTGGTTGCCCAGTTGCGAAAAGGCGTCTTGTAACGGACCACCGTTGAGGGCCGGGGTCAGGCCCAGGTCGGGCAACAACCAGACCATCACATAGCGGGCACCAGCCATTTGCAGCACCTGGACGCTGTCGGCCAGACGGTCCGCGGCGGCGTTCGCTTGTTCGGGGGTCAGTACCCGGCCTTGAAGGAAATCGTTGCCACCACCGGAAATGTAATACAGCGCATTTGGATCGGCGCGCAGGCCATTGGACTGCAGGTAGCCAGGACGGCTGCGCTCGCCGGTGTCGGACACGCCGGTAATCGATTCGAGGATCTGGTCGGTGCGATAACCGCCCACCGCCCAGTTGTTGCCGTCCGCCAGCCCCTGGTCGGCGCGGACCGCCGAAGTGGAAGCGGCAGTCTCGTCGGCGGAATAACCCAGGCGCCCACCGAGCAACTGGGTGGAGTTGGCGGAGTAGGCCTCGCCGCTGCCGTCGGTATAGATCGGACCGGTTCGGTTGGTGTAACGCTCGGTCGAGCCGGGCGGACCATTCGGGTCGGCGAACTGGCCTGCGTCGTTGAGGCTGTCGCCGAACACGATGAACTTGGAATAAGGGTTGGGGGCGGCGCTCGCCTGGGCGCAGGCCATCGCCAGCAGGCAACCGGCAATCGGTACGAACAACGTCTTCTTTATCATGGGAAAGTCCGTTTTTATCTTATTTTTGTTAGAAAACGAAACGACAGTACCAAAAACTTCCGGCATTTTGCCATCCATCTTGAACGTCGCGATTGTTTCAAAGCCCTTCGGGATCGCCCATATTGCGTGCTCCGCCCAGCTAAGCTACTGTGCCGGGACGTATGAACGAGACTTTCCCTGTGTCGATTGTCAGCAAACTTCTGGATCAAATGATCAAGGCACACGCCCGCTGGCGTTGGCGCGCCTGAACATTCTCCGCCGGCTTCGCCGGACCTGTACCGATTTGCCTTCTTTACCCGCTTGTAGAGCCGCTTCGCAGGGGCATCACTTGCCTCGCCAAGCGCAGCAGCGTGCGGGTCATTCTCTGAAGGCTGTATTTAAAGTCAGTGAATTCAATAGGTCGCTTACGCCATGTTGCTGATGATCGATAACTACGACTCTTTTACCTACAACGTTGTGCAGTACCTCGGCGAGCTGGGCTCCGAGGTCAAGGTCGTGCGCAACGACGAATTGACCATCGCCGAAATCGAAGCCCTCAAGCCTGAGCGCATCGTGGTTTCGCCCGGCCCATGCACGCCGACCGAAGCGGGCATTTCCATCGACGCCATCAAGTATTTCGCCGGCAAGCTGCCGATCCTCGGTGTCTGCCTGGGGCACCAGTCGATCGGCCAAGCGTTCGGCGGCGACGTGGTACGCGCCCGACAAGTCATGCACGGTAAGACTAGCCCGGTATTCCACGAGGACAAGGGCGTGTTCGAGGGGCTGAATCATCCGCTTACCGTAACCCGCTACCATTCCCTGGTGGTCAAGCGCGAAACTCTGCCTGACTGTCTGGAGTTGACGGCTTGGACCCAGTTTGAAGATGGCTCGGTCGATGAAATCATGGGCCTGCGCCACAAGACGCTGAATATCGAGGGTGTGCAATTTCATCCCGAGTCTATTCTCACCGAACAGGGCCACGAACTGTTCGCCAACTTCCTCAAACAAACCGGCGGCACGCGCTAAGGACTTTTCATGGATATCAAGACAGCCCTGAGCCGTATCGTCGGCCATCTCGACCTGAGCACCGACGAGATGCGCGACGTGATGCGCGAAATCATGACCGGCCAATGCACGGATGCACAGATCGGCGCGTTCATGATGGCCATGCGCATGAAGAGTGAGAGCATCGATGAAATCGTGGGTGCGGTTTCGGCGATGCGTGAGCTGGCGGACAAGGTCGAACTCAAGACGCTGGACGGTGTGGTGGATGTGGTCGGTACCGGCGGTGACGGCGCCAATATCTTCAACGTTTCCACGGCCTCGTCGTTTGTCGTCGCGGCGGCCGGTTGCACCGTTGCCAAACATGGCAATCGGGCAGTTTCCGGCAAGAGCGGAAGTGCCGATCTGCTGGAGGCAGCGGGCATTTACCTGAACCTGACGCCGGTCCAGGTGGCACGCTGTATCGATAACGTCGGTATCGGCTTCATGTTTGCCCAGACCCACCATAGCGCCATGAAACACGCCGCCGCGCCGCGCCGCGAGCTGGGGCTGCGTACGCTGTTCAACATGCTCGGCCCGCTTACGAATCCGGCCGGTGTGAAACATCAGGTAGTCGGTGTGTTCAGCCAGGCGTTGTGCCGACCATTGGCTGAAGTCTTGCAACGCCTGGGCAGCAAGCACGTACTGGTGGTCCATTCGAAGGATGGACTGGATGAGTTCAGCCTGGCGGCGCCTACATTCGTGGCCGAGCTAAAAAATGATCAGATCAGCGAGTATTGGGTCGAACCTGAAGACCTCGGTATGAAGAGCCAGAGCCTGCACGGGCTGGCAGTCGACGGCCCGACCCAATCGCTGGAGCTGATTCGTGATGCCCTGGGGCGTCGCAAGACCGAGAATGGCCAGAAAGCCGCTGAGATGATCGTGCTCAATGCCGGTGCCGCGTTGTATGCCGCCGACCACGCCAGCAGCCTCAAGCAAGGCGTGGAGCTGGCCCATGATGCGCTGCACACTGGGCTGGCCAGGGAAAAGCTCGAAGAGTTGGGTGCATTTACCGCCGTATTCAAAGTGGAGAACGAAGGATGAGCGTGCCAACGGTTCTGGAAAACATTCTGGCTCGCAAGGCCCAGGAAGTGGCCGAGCGCAGCGCTCGGGTCAGTCTGGCCGAGCTGGAAAGCCTGGCGCGTTCAGCGGATGCGCCGCGCGGCTTTGCCCAGGCTCTGATCGATCAGGCCAAGAAAAAACAGCCGGCGGTGATTGCCGAAATCAAGAAGGCATCCCCCAGCAAGGGCGTGATTCGTGAGCACTTCGTCCCGGCCGAGATCGCGCGAAGCTACGAGAAGGGCGGTGCTACCTGCCTCTCGGTGCTGACCGACGTCGACTTTTTTCAAGGCGCTGACGACTACCTGAAACAGGCGCGGGCGGCATGCAAGCTGCCAGTGATCCGCAAGGATTTCATGATCGACCCGTACCAGATCGTCGAGGCGCGTGCGCTGGGCGCCGACTGCGTGCTGTTGATCGTTTCCGCCTTGGACGACGTGAAAATGGCCGAGCTGGCGGCCGTAGCCAAAAGCGTCGGGCTGGATGTCCTGGTGGAAGTCCACGACGGTGACGAGTTGGAACGAGCCCTGAAAACCCTCGATACCAAACTGGTCGGCGTGAACAATCGCAATCTGCACACTTTTGAAGTGAGCCTGGAAACCACTCTGGACCTGTTGCCGCGCATTCCGCGCGATCGCTTGGTCATCACCGAAAGCGGTATCCTCAACCGGGCCGATGTCGAGCTGATGGAAGTCAGCGATGTGTACTCGTTCCTGGTAGGCGAAGCGTTCATGCGCGCCGAGAACCCGGGTACGGAATTGCAGCGACTGTTCTTTCCTGAGCGTGGTCTGCCGGTGAGCGGCTCGACGCTGGACTGATCCATGTCGCCTGTGATCTCCCTGACCGTCGAAGCTGGCCTGCAAGCCGAACAGGATCTGCTGGCCAGCATCTGCGCGGGCGACGCCGAGTTCGGCCTGCTGTTCTGGCAGCCCAACGACCGTGCGCTGGTCATGCCGCGCCGTTTGAGTCGCCTACCGGGGTTTGAAGACGCTTGTGAAGTATCGGCTGCTCATGGCTGGCCTGTCTTGTTGCGTGAAACAGGTGGCGAACCGGTGCCGCAGTCGGTCGCTACGGTCAATATCGCCCTGGTCTACGCACCCCCGCGCAGCGAAGGTGACCACGGACGTATCGAAACCGGCTATCGCCGGTTGTGCGATCCCATCTGTCAGCTGTTGGACGAGTTGGGCGGGGTGGCTTCGCTGGGAGAGGTGGAAGGGGCTTTTTGTGACGGGCGCTTCAACGTCAACCTCGACGGCCGGAAAATGGTGGGCACCGCCCAGCGCTGGCGCCAGAGCAAAGGGGGGCAACGTCCGGTGGGGCTGGTTCATGGCGCGTTTTTGCTGGAGAACGAGCGCGAGTCCTTGGTCGCGGCAGTCAATCGCTTCAATGAGGCTTGCGGCCTGGAGCCGCGAGTGCGAGCCGAGAGCCATATTGCCCTGCATGAAAAATTCCCGGCGCCTCACGCGCTGGAGCGGCTCGACGCTTTGTACCGGGAGCTGCTGATCAATCTGCTGGGTGCCTAACGCGTTCCGAACACCACCATGGTCTTGCCTTTGACACTGACCAGGTTGCGCTCTTCCAGATCCTTGAGAACGCGACCGACCATTTCCCGCGAACAACCGACAATCCGACCAATCTCCTGGCGGGTCACCTTGATCTGCATCCCGTCCGGGTGGGTCATGGCATCGGGCTGCTTGCACAGTTCCAACAGGCAGCGTGCGACACGTCCGGTGACGTCGAAAAATGCGAGATCGCCGACCTTGCGGGTGGTATTGCGCAGGCGCTGTGCGATTTGTCCGCTGAGTACGTAAAGAATGTCCGGGTCTTGCAGGGACAGTTCTCGGAATTTGGCGTAGCTGATTTCCGCAACTTCACATTCAATCTTGGTCCGTACCCAGGCACTGCGTTCCTGTTCCTTGCCCGCCTGTTCGAATAACCCCAGCTCGCCAAAAAAATCCCCGGAGTTGAGATAGGCGATGATCATTTCCCGACCGTCGTCATCTTCTATGAGGATAGTGACCGACCCCTTGATGATGAAAAACAACGTCTCGGAACGATCTCCTGCACAAATGATGTTGTGTTTGGCTGGATAGCGGCGGCGCTGGCAATGCATCAAGAGTTTGTCGAGATTCTTGATCTTGAACGTGGGAGTAATGGCAACCATGGTTGTATCCCGAAAGACTGCGCAGTGTGATGGTTTGGTTTTTTTATAGACGCGAATGGCTATCGCTAAAAGCTGGCCATGCGCCAGCGAGTTGGCGTATGGCCAGCTTAACAGAGGCGTCCTTAATTGATTTGAGAATTTACCTACGTGCTGTCAGGTCAGGTCTCCTAAGACGGAGAGCGGTCATGCCGGAGCGCTGTGCTAAGCTGGCGACCCTTTTTTAACAGTGGAGTCTTGGCGATGAAGGCACGCATCCAATGGGCTGGCGAAGCCATGTTCCTCGGTGAGTCAGGCAGTGGTCATGTGGTCGTCATGGACGGCCCGCCAGAGGCCGGTGGGCGGAACCTGGGGGTTCGGCCGATGGAGATGCTCCTGCTGGGCGTGGGCGGTTGCAGTAACTTCGACGTGGTCAGCATTCTCAAAAAGTCCCGCCAGGCCGTCGAAAGCTGCGAAGCTTTCCTGGAGGCAGAGCGCGCCACTGAAGATCCCAAAGTGTTTACCAAGATCCACATGCACTTCGTGGTGAAGGGGCGAGCCCTGAAGGAAGCCCAGGTCAAGCGCGCCATTGAGCTGTCCGCCGAGAAGTACTGCTCGGCTTCGATCATGCTCGGCGCCGCAGGGGTCGAAATCACCCACGATTATGAAATCATCGAGTTGGGTTGAGTCGATAGCCGACGGGCCGTATTGAAGTTTCCGGACAGAAAAAAGGCGACTTCCCTTGGGGGAGTCGCCTTTTTAATTTCCGTGGGGATGAGCTGGTCAGTCCCCAATTGCCGTCAAATCCGATAAGTGCTCTTGGTCATGACCTTGGCCAGCAGGCTCATGCCGAACTTGACCGGGGCCGGAAAACGGAAGCCACCGGCCTCAAGTGCACTCTCGGCGTGGTGTTCCTCATCCACGCGCATCTGCTCAAGGATCGCCCGGGATTTTTCATCCTCGGCTGGCAGTTGTTCGAGGTGTTCATTCAAATGCTTGCACACTTGATGCTCGGTCGCCGCAACGAAACCGAGGCTGACTTTGTCGCTGATCAGCCCGGCAACGGCCCCGATCCCGAATGACATCCCATAGAACAGCGGGTTCAGGACGCTGGTATGGCTGCCCAACTGGCGAATCCGTTGTTCACACCAGACCAGATGGTCGATTTCTTCCTCGGCGGCATGCTCCATTGCTTCACGCACTTGCGGTAGCTTCGCTGTCAGCGCCTGGCCCTGATACAGCGCCTGGGCACAGACTTCGCCGGTGTGGTTGATACGCATCAGTCCGGCGACGTGGCGGGTTTGCTCGTCACTCAGTTGCGCGTCTGGCTGCACGATAGCCGGTGATGGACGGTACGGCTGTCCACTGAAGGGCAGCAGGGTGCGCATCGCGGTATCGGCTTGCAGCAACAGACGGTCAATCGGCGAGTAGTGACGTTGGGTAGTCATGCTTACCTCCGGGAAAAATCACAGCGGCCAGTTTAACCCAATCGACCGCCGAAGATTTGCGTTGGGTCAGGTGTATCAGCCCGGTGGCCAGTTCATCTGGCGCTGTCCCAGCACATGCATATGAATGTGATAGACCGTTTGCCCACCCAGTTCATTGCAGTTCATCACCACACGAAAACCTTCTTCACAGCCTAATTCAAGTGCCAGGCGCTGAGCAGTGAACAAAATGTGTCCAGCCAGGCCTTTGTCTTCCTCGGCCAGGTCATTGAGGGTGCGAATCGGTTTTTTCGGTATGACCAAAAAATGCACAGGCGCCTGCGGGGCGATGTCGTGGAAGGCCAATACCTGGTCATCCTCGTAAATGATCTTTGCCGGAATTTCCCGGTTGATGATCTTGGTGAACAGAGTATCCACAGCTGTTTTCTCCATTGGGTTCGTCGAGGTCGGGGGGCGTGAAGGCTCCGATTGAGGCGACTGATAGTTCAACTTGAAGGGATCAGCGCGGGCAATAGGCCTTGTTGATCATGCCGGCGATGGTTCGGACCAGCCATCGCGAGCCCAGGCGCGGCAGTGCGGCCAGCCAGCGGTTGCGGCGTCCGGGAATGATGATGGCGCGGTTGCGGTCCAGCGCGCGCACGGCGTACAGGGCCACTTCTTCGGGGCTCATCAGTAACTTGCTGTCGATGAGCTTCTGTTCGTCCATCTGCGCCCTGGAAAAGAAGCCGGTCCGGGTCGGGCCAGGGCAAAGCACCGAGACCTTGATCGCGCATTTCTTCAGCTCGACCCGCAGGGCTTCGGAGAAGTGCAGCACATAGGCCTTGCTGGCGTAATAGGTACTCATCCAGGGGCCGGGCTGGAACGCGGCGATCGAGGCGACGTTGAGGATCTGCCCGCCGCCAAGCAGCGCCATGCTGTTACCGATGGCATGACAAAGCCGTGTCAGGGCGAGGATATTGACTTCGATCAGGTCCTGCTCGGTCATCCAGTCCTGGCCCAGGAACGGCCCGCTGGTGCCGATGCCTGCGCAATTGACCAGCAGGTCGATCTGCCGCTCGCCTTCCTCCAGTTCCAGGAGAAAGCCTGAAAGCCTCAGCGGTTCGCTCAGGTCACAAGCCCGGAACAATACCTCCACGCCAAACCGCTGAGTCAGTTCGATTGCAATACTTTCCAGCCGATCACGCTGTCGAGCCACCAGTATCAGGTTGCGGCCGCGCCGGGCCAGCGCTTCGGCCATGGCCAGGCCAATGCCGCTGGAAGCGCCAGTGATCAGTGCGTAACGGGTCATGCAGTTCTCCATCGCAACAGCCCGCCGCCAGTTGACTGGGCTGTCACCGGCATGAAGCGCGCTTATTGTTCCTCTTCTTCTTCATAGTCTACAGAAGGTGGAGCGGGCTCGGCTGCCTCGACGGCGGGCTCTTCAGAGGTTTCGTTGCTGTATTCACTGCTTTCATAGCTGCTCAGGCTGCTGCTGTCGTAGTCCTCCTGAAGGGCCCCGAAGATGCCGGCAAAGGTAGCCATGAAAATCAGGACGATCATCACCAGCCAGAGCGAGGCCAGCAATTTGACCGCAGTGGTATTGCGCGGCGGCGGGGGGCCGTACTGGTTTGCGCCGGTATTGCCCGGAGCGATGATGAGGATGAAGGGGAAGATGCTGCCCACGAAGGGAACCAGGTTGATCAGCCACAACCACCCCGACCAGCCCAGATCATGCAGGCGCTGGACGTTGAACTGGATGCTCACGAAGGCAAAGGCAAGGACGACGACTGCGGCGAGCAGGCCGCCGACGATGAGTCCCGCGACCGAGTCGGAAGCCAGCAGCCAGGCCGTGGCCAGCCAGAAGCCTATGCCGACCAAGGGCAGTAGGGCCAAGGTCAACACCATGGTCCAGGCCAGGTAGCGCAGGCGTCCGATACGCCCGTCGAAGCTGAAGGGCTTGAGCGTGCCGTACTCTGCAAGCGCTTCACCGACTTCGGCGCGGGGAGGCGCGTACGGCGAGGCGGGCTCGACGATCGAATCGGGATGGCGTCCACTCGGTTGCCGTGGCGCCTCCTGTACCTCGCCAAGGTTCAGTTGGACGACGGGTTCGGCTTCGATCCTGGCATCGATCCCGCTCTTGTTGAGCGCTTCCAGGTACTGTTGCGCCTCGTTCTGGGACAGGTTGCTTTTGAGGGCTACCTTGCGCCCGGTGAACAGCCGTTCAATGGCGCTGACATCGCTTTTGAACAGCTCGGCGAGGTTGAGTTTGGCGGTGGTGGTATCGACGCCCGGCATCAGGCCGCCGTCGAATACGATGTTGAAACGGGTTTCGCTCATGCCCGGCATCCTTGTCTCTAGAAGTTGAATAGTTGTTTTGTTCAGGTTGATTCAGCGGGGCCATTGCCCGCCAAGCTGCGCCGCCCGTGCTTGTGCCTGACGGTATTCTTCATCCAGGCGTGCCACCAACTGATCGACGCTGGGCAAATCATCGATTTCACCCACGCCCTGGCCCGCGGACCATACGGTTTTCCAGGCCTTGGCTTCATCGTTCAGCGGTTTGAGTTTCGAGCCAAAATCCACCTCGCCCTTGTTCTGCAGAGCGGTCAGATCGAAACCGGCATTCTCCAGGCTCTGGCGCATGAAACTGGCCGGCACTCCGGATACAGCGGGAGTATGCACGATGTCTGCGGCTCTGGATGTGAGCAACATCTCTTTATAAGCGTCAGGGGCGTGGCTTTCGCTCGTACCGATAAAGCGCGTACCGAAGTAGGCCAGATCGGCGCCGAGCAATTGTGCGGCCAGAATCTGGTGACCGTGGTTCAGGCATCCTGCAAGCAGCAAGGTCTTATCAAAAAACTGCCGGATCTCGGCAATCAATGAGAATGGGCTCCAGGTCCCGGCGTGTCCGCCTGCACCGGCGGCAACGGCGATCAAGCCATCGACACCGGCTTCGGCGGCTTTCTCGGCATGACGCCGGGTCGTCACGTCGTGGAACACCAGTCCGCCATAAGCATGGACGGCATCCACCAACTCCTTCACCGCGCCCAGGCTGGTGATGACAATCGGCACCTTGTGCTCGATGCAGATGGCCAGGTCGGCTTGAAGCCGCGGGTTGCTGTGATGGACGATCAGGTTCACAGCGTAGGGTGCCGGATTTTCCAGGGTCGCCAGGCCTGCTTCGATTTCCGCCAACCAGGCCTTGAAGCCACTGCTTTCGCGCTGGTTCAACGCCGGAAAACTACCGACGATGCCGTTACGGCAGCAGGCCAGCACCAGTTGTGGATTGGAAATCAGGAACATTGGCGCTGCCACGACGGGCAGGCGCAAGCGTTGTTCAAGCAGAGCGGGCAACGACATCGCAAGTACCCCAGATAATGGACGCTGATTGGAGATTAGAACGGTCGGACGACAACCAGAATTACGATAGCCAGCAATATCAGAACCGGCACTTCATTGAACCAGCGATAAAAGACATGGCTGCGGGTGTTTTCGCCACGGGCGAAGCGCTTTACCTGGGCGCCGCACATATGGTGGTAACCGATCAGCAGCACGACCAGGGTCAGCTTGGCGTGCATCCAGCCACCTTGGGTGAAGTAGGCGCCGGCGTTGAGGCTGAGCAGCCAGATGCCGAATACCAGGGTGGCAATCATCGCCGGGCCCATGATGCCGCGATACAACTTGCGCTCCATGACGCTGAAACGTTCTTTGCTGACGCTGTCCTCGCTTTGGGCGTGATAGACAAACAGGCGCGGCAGGTAGAACAGGCCGGCGAACCAGCAGACCATGCTGACGATGTGAAGTGCTTTGAGCCACAGATAGAGCATTTTTAGTTATTCCCAGGATTCACGGTAGCCCGATAGTAGAGGTTAGAGCGTCCGCACGTCACCTTGGCGGTTGTCGCCGGGCCCTGCGGCCCCTATCATCGACGGCTTTCCAGTGGGTTCGTTGAGGGCAGGTTTATGGTCAAGGTCGGTATCGTCGGCGGCACGGGGTACACCGGTGTCGAACTGCTGCGTCTGTTGGCACAGCATCCGCAAGCTGAGGTGGTGGTCATCACTTCCCGATCCGAGGCCGGCCTGGCCGTCGCCGACATGTACCCGAACCTGCGAGGCCATTACGACGGCCTGGCGTTCAGCGTTCCGGACGTCAAGACCCTTGGCGCCTGCGATGTGGTGTTCTTCGCCACGCCCCACGGTGTCGCCCACGCCCTGGCGGGTGAACTGCTGGCTGCCGGGACCAAGGTCATCGACCTGTCGGCGGACTTCCGCCTGCAGGACGCTGATGAATGGGCCAAGTGGTACGGTCAACCTCACGGCGCGCCGGATCTGCTCGACGAGGCGGTTTACGGCTTGCCGGAAGTCAATCGCGAGAAAATCAAGCAGGCCCGACTGATCGCGGTACCGGGTTGCTATCCGACGGCAACTCAGCTGGGGTTCCTGCCGTTGCTCGAGGCCGGTCTTGCCGATGCTTCGCGTCTGATTGCCGACTGCAAATCCGGTGTCAGCGGTGCCGGGCGCGGAGCCAGTGTTGGCTCGCTTTATTCTGAAACGTCGGAAAGCATGAAGGCCTACGCGGTCAAGGGGCACCGCCACCTGCCGGAAATTCGCCAGGGATTGCGCCGGGCCGCGGGCAAGGAGGTCGGCCTGACCTTCGTGCCGCACCTGACGCCGATGATTCGTGGCATCCACTCCACTCTTTATGCAACCGTCGTCGATCGTTCGGTGGACCTGCAGGCGTTGTTTGAAAAGCGTTACGCCAACGAACCGTTCGTCGACGTAATGCCGGCCGGCAGCCACCCGGAAACTCGCAGCGTGCGCGGTGCGAACGTTTGCCGGATCGCCGTGCATCGTCCGCAGGACGGTGATCTGGTGGTGGTGTTGTCGGTCATCGATAACCTGGTCAAGGGCGCGTCCGGCCAGGCGGTGCAGAACCTGAACATCCTGTTCGGGCTGGATGAGCGCCTGGGGCTGTCCCATGCGGGGATGTTGCCGTAACGGCAGTTAAAAGCTGCAAGCTTTAAGCTACAAGCTTGCAGCCTTTAACTTGTAGCTTGCCGCTGCTCTTCAAATAGTTGACCGATTTTCTAGGAGAAGCGGATAATGCCCGCCATCACGCATTATGGCGGCGTAAGCGCCGGGAGATATTCAGCATGAGCGTCGAAACCTTCACCCCCACGGCTTTGCAATTCACCCACGGTGCCGCGCACAAGGTGAAGAGCCTGGTCGATGAAGAGGGCAATGATCGTTTGAAGCTGCGCGTATTTGTTACGGGTGGCGGTTGTTCCGGCTTCCAGTATGGCTTTACTTTCGATGAGGAAGTGGCCGAAGACGACACCATCGTCGAGCGCGAAGGTGTCAGCCTGGTGGTCGATCCAATGAGCTTCCAGTACCTGGCAGGTGCCGAGGTGGATTACCAGGAAGGCTTGGAAGGCTCGCGGTTCGTGATCAAGAACCCAAACGCGACCACGACTTGTGGGTGCGGTTCTTCGTTCTCGATCTGAGACGGCTCCAATAAAAACGCCGCAGTGCCTTACGGCCCTGCGGCGTTTTTTTGTCCGTAATCTTTCTCAGGCCGGGTAGATGGCGCCGAGTACGCGCAAGCCACAGGCGCCAGTAACACTCGGACGATTGCCCGGAATGCCTTCAAGGCAGCAATGGGCGAGCCAGGCGAAAGCCATGGCTTCGACCCAGTCCGGGTCCACGCCATGCACCGCCGTACTGCTGACCTTGGTATCCGGCAGCAACTCAGCCAGGCGCTTCATCAGCGCCTGGTTGTGCGCGCCGCCGCCACAGACCAGCAACTCTTGAGTATTGGACTGGGCATGTTGAAGGGATTCGACGATGGTCAGGGCAGTCAGTTCGAGCAGCGTCGCCTGTACGTCTTCCGGGGCGAAGGTTGGCAACTGCGACAAATGCTGACTCAGCCAAGGCAGGTTGAAGACCTCACGGCCGGTACTTTTCGGCCCCTTGGTGACGAAGAAAGGATCGCTGAGCAGTGCCTTGAGCAGGGCTGGCTCGACTTTCCCGCTGGCAGCCCATTGACCGTCCCGATCGAAATGCTCGCCCCGTTGTTGGTGTATCCAGGCATCGAGCAATACGTTGCCAGGGCCACAGTCGAAACCAGCTACTGGTTTTGCGGGCCCTATCAGGCTGAGATTGCTGAAACCGCCGACATTCAGCACGGCGCGATTGCCGATTCGTTCTTCGAACAGTGCTTCGTGAAATGCCGGAACCAGCGGGGCGCCTTGTCCACCGGCGGCGACGTCGCGGCTGCGGAAGTCGCTGACGACGGCGATGCCGGTCAACTCACTCAACAAGGCCGGATTGCCAATCTGTACGGTAAATCCGCGGGCGGGTTCATGGCGGATGGTCTGGCCGTGGCTGCCGACCGCTGTGATGTCTTCAGGCTTGAGTTTCTGTTCGTTGAGCAGGGTATGGATACCCTGTGCAGCCAGCTTTACCCAGCTTTGCTGGGCAATGGCGGAGCGGGCGATCTCATCGGGCCCACTGCTGCACAATCCGAGCAATTCGGTGCGCAGGGCGGCGGGCATCGGAATGTAGTGCGTGGCGATCAATTTGATCGCCGGGGTCAGTTCGATCAGTGCGATGTCCAAGCCATCCAGGCTGGTCCCTGACATCACACCGATATAGAGCGCCATGCTTAGCGCTTGCTCGAGGCCAGCATGGTGGCTTTCTCTTGATCCATGCGAGCCATCAAGGGTTGGCTTTGGGCCAGGAAGCGCGCGCGCTCGGCCTTGGCGATCGGATCGGCCATCGGCAGTTTCTGGCCTAGTGGGTCGACGTGGACGCCGTTGACCTGGAACTCATAATGCAAGTGCGGTCCGGTGGACAGGCCGGTAGTGCCGATGTATCCAATAACCTGGCCTTGCTTGACAGTGCCGCCTGTCTTCACGCCTTTGGCGAAGCCCTGCATGTGGCCGTACAGCGTGCGATAGGTATTGCCGTGCTGGATGATCACAGTGTTGCCATAACCGCCACGACGTCCGGCAAGCAATACCTTGCCGTCGCCGGCGGCCTTGATTGGCGTACCGCGGGGGGCGGCGTAGTCGACACCTTTATGGGCGCGGATCTTGTTCAGGATCGGATGCTTGCGACCGGCGGAGAACTTCGAGCTGATACGGGCGAAATCAACCGGTGTACGGATGAAGGCCTTGCGCATGCTGTTGCCGTCGGCAGTGTAGTAGCTGCTGTTGCCTTGCTTGTTGGTGTAGCGCACTGCGGTGTACGTCTTGCCGCGGTTGGTGAAGCGCGCGGAAAGAATCGGACCGTTGCCGACACTCTTGCCATTGACCACTTTTTGCTCATAGATGATGTCGAACTCGTCACCCTGGCGAATGTCCTGGGCGAAGTCGATGTCGTAGCCAAATACGCTGGCCATGTCCATGGTCAGGCTATGGGAAAGGCCGGCACGAGCAGCCGACTGGGACAATGAGCTGTTGATGACGCCATGAACGTAGGCCGAGCGAACGGTAGGCTTGGCGGTGACGCGGTTAAATACATAACCCTTGTCGTTTTTGGTCAGGGTGATGCTTTCCAGGTCGCTCAGCTTGGTGTGCAGGTTGGTCAGCTGTCCGTCTGGATTGAGTTCGAATTCGAGTTTCTGGCCGCGCTGCAGTTGAGTGAACTGCTTGGCTTGCTTGTCGCTGGCCAGGATTTCATGGACCGAAGTCGAGGGCAGGCCAACCTTTTCGAAGAGGGTGGAAAGTGTGTCGCCCTTGGCAACAATCACTTCGCGATGGTCTGGTCCCTTCTTTTCTTCTGCAACAGGCGCTTCTACCTGAGCGGCTGCCTCGGTGGTGTCTTGCGGGCTGTTTTCAATCTGCGCAAAAGGAGAGGCGGCCGGTTCGTTTGTGGCTTGAACGGCTTCGGCGGCGTCTTGTTCTTGTGTCAGTTGTTCAGCAGGGCTTTCCAGTTCAAGACTCAGAGTCGTCTTTTTGGCTTCAACATCGCTGGAGGGAAACACCAGGAGCGCCAGGCTAAGGAGGGCTGCGATGCCACTTGCGGCAAGCAGGTGGGTCTTTGGGTAAAGCGGTGGCGCTTTAGACGGTTCTGTGGTCATAGGTAATTTTGACTTTTGAAAAGATGAATTGGAAAAGATGAATGACATGATGAAGATGAAATAACTGTATAAAATATAACCAAATCCCCTGCGAAGCAAGCCCGCGGACGCTCTGTTCTGTGGATTGGCGTCCGCGCGCCGGGCAAACCTTGTATTTGGTGCGCGATCTTGTATGGTTGGGGCCCTTTGAATCTGAGCCTTACGGGTCTGTTATGAAGTCGGTTGAAGAGCAGCTAGCGCTGATCAAACGTGGTGCGGAAGAATTGTTGGTCGAGTCCGAGCTGATCGAAAAGCTCAAGCGCGGGCAGCCGCTGCGTATCAAGGCCGGTTTCGATCCAACGGCGCCCGATCTGCACCTGGGTCATACCGTGCTTATTAATAAGCTGCGCCAGTTCCAGGATCTGGGGCACCAGGTCATCTTCCTTATAGGTGACTTCACCGGGATGATCGGTGATCCAAGTGGCAAGAGTGCTACGCGCCCACCGCTGACTCGTGAGCAGGTTCTCGATAATGCCGAGACCTACAAGACTCAGGTTTTCAAGATTCTTGATCCGGCCAAGACTGAAGTGGCTTTCAACTCCACTTGGATGGATCAGATGGGGCCGGCGGATTTCATTCGCCTGACGTCTCAATACACCGTAGCTCGTATGCTCGAGCGCGATGATTTCGACAAGCGCTATAAATCCAATCAGCCAATTGCCATCCATGAGTTCCTCTACCCGCTTGTACAGGGTTATGACTCGGTCGCGTTGCGCGCGGACGTTGAGCTCGGCGGTACTGACCAGAAGTTCAACCTGTTGATGGGGCGTGAGTTGCAGCGTGGCTATGGTCAGGAGGCGCAATGCATTCTGACCATGCCATTGCTGGAAGGTCTGGATGGCGTGAAGAAGATGTCCAAGTCGCTGGGCAACTACGTAGGTATTCAGGAAGCGCCCGGCGTCATGTACAGCAAACTGGTCTCCATTCCTGATGTGCTGATGTGGCGTTACTTCGAGCTGTTGAGCTTCCGGTCCATGGATGAGATCAATGCGTTCCGTGCCGATGTCGAGGCGGGAGCCAATCCGCGAGACATCAAGATCAAGCTGGCCGAAGAGATTGTTGCTCGTTTCCACGGTGAGGAGGCTGCGGCCAATGCTCATCGCGCGGCGGGTAATCGTATGAAGGATGGTGAGCTGCCGGATGATCTGCCGGAGATCGAGCTGACTGCTGCCGAGGATATGCCGATTGCGGCAGTCCTTAATAAAGCAGGCTTGGTCAAGAACGCTGCGGTGGCGCGAGATCTCCTGGGCTCGGGTGGTGTGCGTATAGATGGTGTAGTTGTGGATCGCGCCTATATATATGAGCTGGGTTCTACCCATGTATGTCAGGCCGGCAAGAAGGCTTTTGCGCGTATTACGCTGAAATCTGAATAAAGC
>NZ_JBAMDJ010000015.1:0-147862 GCF_036961705.1 Pseudomonas sp. 3JA | reverse complement strand
AAGCCCGCTCCCACAAGGGACCGGCGGTTCGATCGTTCCCACGCTCCCGCGTGGGAATGCCGCCAGGGACGCTCCGCGTTCCGCTTCTGGAAGGTGACGCAGAGCGTGGGGACGATCAGCTTCAAGCCAATCCATGGGTTGTCTGGGCTGACGCCTTCGCGAGCAAGCTCGCTTCCACAAGGGGGGCAGCCTCGGGATGTTCGCCGGACAAAAAAACGCCGCTCAATGGAGCGGCATTTTTTATTGGCCGGGAATCACTCCTGGGCGACGGCGTTTTTCGCCAGGATAGCGTTGGCCAGTTCCATGTCGGTGGCTTGCAGGCCTGGGTTGTCAGCACGCACTTTCTGCATCGCCGCTTCCAGGTAAGGGCCACGAATACCGCCGTCACTGGCGACGAAGCTGCCGGCATCATCCTGGGCGGCGACGATCAGCTTGTGATCCTTGAAAGTCAGGTAGGTGGAACCGGTGGTTGCACCGGATGAGATGACGTTACGCCAAAACGTGTCGGCCATTGCCGAGCCAACAGGAAGAGACAGCAAGGCTAGGGTAGCGACAGCAAGTTTGAGACGCATGATAGGTGACTCCACTGGGTTAACTATGACGTTGGATTACCCGCGCCTCTATTCAGTTCCATGACTTCTCAGTCAGCCCGTTCCACCTGCAGCACCGCCCCTTCCTGCGCCACCACCCTGACTCGCGTGCCCACGGGCGACTCGGGCCCCTTGGCCAGCCAGACGCTGTCGGCCACCTTGATCTTGCCACGGCCATCGACAATCGCTTCATGAACCTGGAAGACCTTGCCGATCAGCTCTTGCCCGCGCAGGTTCAGGTGCGGTTGATCGCTTTGGCGCACCGCGCTGCGCTGGCGCTGCCACCAGTACAGTGCCGTTGCGATGGCGAACAGGCCGAACAACAGGAACTGCAGCTCCCACGGCATCTGCGGCAGGATGAACGTGAGCACGCCAACTGCCGCGGCGGCCATGCCGATCCACAGCAAGTAGCCGCCGGCACCGAACACTTCGAGGATCAGCAGGATGACGCCCAGCGCCAGCCAGTCCCAGTACGACAGGTGTTGTAGGAACATCCACATAGGCGTGCCTCAGGTTTTCTTGCTATCGAAGGTGGCCTTGACGATCTCGCCAATGCCTCCGACCGCACCGATGACCTGGCTGGCTTCCAGTGGCATCAGGATCACCTTGCTGTTGTTGGCCGAAGCCAGTTTGCCCAGCGCATCGATGTATTTCTGCGCGACGAAGTAGTTCACCGCCTGGACGTTGCCGTCGGCAATCGCCTGGGACACCACTTGGGTGGCCAGCGCTTCGGCTTGCGCCTGGCGCTCGCGGGCTTCGGACTCCAGGAACGCGGCTTGACGGCTGCCCTCGGCCTCGAGGATCTGCGCCTGCTTCTTGCCTTCGGCGGTGAGAATCGCCGACGCTCGCAGGCCCTCGGCTTCGAGGATCTGGGCACGCTTGATACGTTCGGCTTTCATCTGCCCCGACATGGCGGCCATCAGGTCGGCCGGCGGGCTGATGTCCTTGATCTCGATCCGGGTGATCTTGATGCCCCACGGCGCTGTGGCTTCATCGACGGTGCGCAGCAGTTTTTCATTGATACCGTCGCGCTGGCTCAGCATCGCGTCCAGCTCCATGGACCCCAGCACGGTACGGATATTGGTTTGCAGCAGGTTGCGGATGGCGTGCTCGAGGTTGTTCACCTCGTAGGCCGCCTGGGCCGTATTGACCACTTGGAAGAAGCACACGGCGTCGATCTGCACCGTGGCGTTGTCGGCGGTAATGACCTCCTGGGGCGGGATGTCCAGTACGCTTTCCATGACATTGATCTTGCGCCCGATGCGATCCATCACCGGGATGATGATGTTCAGGCCGGGCTTGAGCGTGTTGGTGTAGCGCCCGAACCGCTCGACGGTCCATTGGTAGCCTTGGGGCACGACCTTGAACCCCATGAACAGGATGGCGACCACGAGGCCGATGAAAAGTAAAAGTACGCTACCGATCTGCATGACGGTTCCCTGTGCGAATTGAGATGGACCTGCGAGCCCTGAGTGTAGGGCACGCGGCCAGTATCTTCGCTATGGTCCGTTCCGCTTTGTTTGTGGGATCTTTCTGCCCCTGAGCCAGACAGTTCCTACTTCTGCTCGCTTTGCGGCGTCACCCGCAGCACTTCCTCGACCGTGGTCAAGCCCGCCGCCACCTTTTGCGCCCCCGACAGGCGCAGGCTGCGCATGCCTTCCTTGAATGCCTGGCGGCGTACCGCCAGCAGGTCGGTGTCGGGGTGGATCAAGGCCTTGACGCTGTCGGTCAGTTGCATGATTTCGTAGACGCCGGCGCGGCCGCGGTAACCGGTGTCACGGCATTCCAGGCAACCGACGGCCTGTTGGGCATTGCTCGGCAGCGGCGCCTGCCAGGGCCTCGTCAGGGTTTGCCAGTCGTCTTCATCCAGGGTCAGGGGGGCCTTGCATTGAGGGCACAGGGTGCGTACCAGCCGCTGGGCCATGACCCCGAGCACGGTGGCCTTGATCAGGTAATGGGGCACACCCAGCTCCAGCAGGCGACTGATGGCGCTCGGCGCGTCGTTGGTGTGCAGCGTCGACAGCACAAGGTGCCCGGTGAGCGCCGCCTGGATCGCCATCTCGGCGGTCTCCAGGTCGCGGATCTCACCGATCATGATGATGTCCGGGTCTTGTCGCATCAGTGCCCGCACCCCGGCGGCGAAGGACAGGTCGATGTTGTGCTGGACCTGCATCTGGTTGAAGGAGGCCTCGACCATCTCGATCGGGTCCTCGATGGTGCAGAGGTTCACTTCCGGCGTCGCCAGTTTCTTGAGCGTGGTGTAGAGGGTGGTGGTCTTGCCGGAACCGGTAGGCCCGGTCACCAGGATGATGCCGTTGGGCTGGCGGGTCATGTCCTGCCAGCGACGCAGGTCGTCGGCGGAGAAGCCGAGTTGGTCGAAATCCTTGAGCAACACTTCCGGGTCGAAAATCCGCATGACCATTTTTTCGCCGAACGCCGTGGGCAAGGTCGACAGGCGCAATTCCACTTCGCCACCGTCCGGGGTCTTGGTCTTGACCCGGCCGTCCTGGGGTTTGCGTTTTTCCGCGACGTTCATCCGCCCCAGGCTCTTGAGACGGCTGACGATTGCCATCGTGACCTGCGGCGGGAACTGATAGACGGTGTGCAGCACCCCGTCGATGCGAAACCGCACGGTGCCCTGCTCGCGGCGCGGTTCGATGTGGATATCACTGGCACGCTGCTGGAAGGCGTACTGGAACAGCCAGTCGACAATATTGACGATGTGGGCGTCGTTGGCGTCCGGCTCCTGGTCGCTGGCGCCCAGGTTGAGCAACTGCTCGAAATTGCTCAGGTTGCTCGGTTGCTGATCGACCGTGGTGGCGCCGCTGACCGATTTGGCCAGGCGATAGAACTCCACGCTCAAGCGCTGGATGTCCACAGGGTTGGCGACCACCCGCTTGATCGGCAGCTTGAGCACGTGGGTCAGGTCGGCTTCCCAACTGTTGACGTAGGGCTGTGCGCTGGCGACGGTGACGGCGTCACGATCGACCGCCACTGCAAGGATCTTGTGACGCTGGGCAAAGGCATAGGACATCAAGGGGGTCACGGCCGCGACGTTGATTTTCAGCGGGTCGATGCGCATGTAGGGCTGGTCGGCCTGCTGGGCCAACCACAAGGTCAGGTTCTCCAGGTCCAGGCGCTTGCCGGGCCGGCTGAGGTCGTCCAGGTGCTGGTTGGCGATGAACTCCAGCGGATGCAACTGGCTATTGGCGCTGTGGCGTCGGCGGGCGTTCAGCGCGGTTTCGGCTGAATCCTGGCTGATGAGGCCCTGGGTGACCAGTTGGCGCAGCAGATCGTTGAGGTCCAGCCAGCGGTCCTGAGTGGCGTGTTTGGTGGACATGCGGGTTCCTATTGGACAATTGCAGCAAAGCCGCGATACAGACGCTTCGGCGTCCTCGCTCGGTCTGCAAAAGAATAGTCCCGACCCCGTAGACCGTTGGGCCACTACCCGACCAATGCGTTACCAATTCTTGCCCGTGGGCGTTCAACGGACGGCTTGGGCCGGCCCAACGTGCGCAATATCAGCGTCTTGCAGGTCCACCGAACAGACGCTGATCAGGTTACGTAATTTTTCAGCGATGACCTGGGCACGGTGCCAGCTCAGCCCGTCCATGACGATGTCCAGCGATAGCACATCGCCTGGGCGTTCGACATGAACCTGCTGCGGCGTCAGGCCCTGCAAGGCAAACAGGTTCAACGCCCGACACAGTAAATCCGGCTCGGCTTCGGCCAATATCCGGTACTGCACCCGACAATGGGTATTGGCGGCGTGCCAGACGTCGGCGCGGGTCGGGGCTATGGCAACGGCTTCGAGTGGGGGCATGTTCGGTCTCCTTGATGGCTGGAGAAATATTTACATGCGAGTCGGGGTATTTCTTATCTAAGATGAGTGATTCTGGCGATATTTTGAATCGCCTGATTCTCTACATCAGTCATTTTGGGTTTGATTATGCACAGCGAATTGGATGGCTACGACCGCAGGATACTGGCGCTGCTGCAGGAGGATGCCTCGCTGTCCAGTGCGCAGATCGCCGAACAGGTCGGCTTGTCTCAATCGCCATGCTGGCGGCGGATCCAGCGGATGAAGGACGAGGGCATCATTCGTGGCCAGGTGACCCTGCTGGATCGCAAGAAAATCGGCCTTAACACGCAAATCTTCGCCGAAATCAAACTCAACGCCCACGGCCGTTCGAACTTCACCGAGTTCACCGAGGCGATCCGCGGCTTCCCCGAAGTACTGGAGTGTTACGTGCTGATGGGGTCGGTGGATTTTCTGTTGCGCATCGTCACGGCGGACATCGAGGCGTATGAGCGATTCTTTTTCGAAAAGCTGTCGATGGTGCCGGGGATCCAGGAAGTGAACTCGATCGTGGCGCTGTCGGAGATCAAATCGACGACGAGTTTGCCGGTGGTGCGCTGAGTTCTGTGGAGGATGTGCTGGCCCCATCGCGAGCAAGCTCGCACAGTTGATCATTAGCGGCCACTAGATGTGGTTACAACGCTGAACCCCTGTGGGAGCGAGCTTGCTCGCGATGGCGGCGTCACAGGCGCAGCAAAGTCTTCCAAGCCCGATTCTGGTACACCGCAATCGCCTGTTGCTTGCGCGCATCCAGCGTTTCGTCGGTGATCGGTTGGTTGGCCAATTGCGCCAGTTTGTTCAGTTCACCGTAGAGGCGATCCATTTCCGGGATCTCCAGCACATGGCGGGCGTGGTGCAGCCAGGCCTGGATGCGTTCGATGCGCGGCAGTTGCTCGGCGAGGTCTTCCGGCTGCTGCTGGTAGCGTTGCAGTTGCAGGGACGACGACTCTTCGCCGAGCAGGCGCGGCAGCCAGCTGCCCAGTTGCGCCGCGCCCTGGCGATTGCCGCGGGTGTTGCGCTCGGCGGCCCAGCTGCGAGCCAGCAGCCAGCGTGAAGTGTTGAGGGAAAACAGGCCCCAACGCGGGTCTTGCAGCTCTTCAAGGAACTGCTCCGGTGCCGCTTTGCGCACGTCTTCGTCATCCAGGCCGGCCTGGACAAGTGGGCGCCAGTCTTCCAGCAACGCGTCCAGGGCCAGGCGCAAATCGTGGGTCGATTGGCGCGGCGCGGCCTGGCCGAGGCTGCTGAGCAGGGCACGCAGTTCGGCGAGGTTTTCCACCCAGTCCTGCAGCAGGCGCCAATGGCCGTTGAAACGGTATTGTTCGGCCAGGCGCTGGCTGCTGCCGAGCAGATGCCAGCTCAGCGCGGCGAAGGCGTCATCCAGCGGCGTTTCGGCGGTCAGTTGTGGCGCTGGCAGGCTCAGGGCGTAGCTGCCCGCGTCGTACAGGCGATAGCCACGCTCGGCCTTGCTGATGTCGCAGGGCATCAGGGGCAGGGTCGCGGCCAACTCGGCGGCCAGTTCCAGCAGGGCGGCGGGTTCGCCTTCGCGCAGTTCCAGCTCCAGTTCGCAGATTTCTTCCTTCTGCTTGCCGACCACCACATGGCCCAGGTCCAGGGCGGCTTCGATGACCACCTTGCTTTTGCCACGGCCCCAGGCAATTTCAGCGCGTTCGCGAACGAAATCGGTGGTGAAGATGGCCTTGAGGGTTTTCTTGTCCAGTTCGGCCAAGGCCTCTGGCCAGCATTCGCCGTCGAGCTTCTTCAGGTCGAGCTTGGCCTTGGGCAGGTGCCAATCGTACTCGTTGCGCTCGGACAGGCCGGCGACGCTTTGGCCGCGGGTCTTGAGGGTCTGGATCACTTCTTCGCCATCGCGACGCAGGCGCAGGGCGACCTTGGCCCGGGCCAGGTCACGCTCCGGCGTGTCGAAATACTGGTTCATCAGTTCGTGGCGTTCCCAGCCACTCTTGTTGCGTTTTTTCAGCAGCGGGTGCTCGCGCAGGGCTGCCAGGGTCTCGCGGCTGACGCGGAGTTTGATTTCGGTTTCTTTCTGCATGGCCGGAAAATCCAGGGATCGGGTGTGCAGCCGGGGGAAGGTGTGGCTGCCAAGGTCGTGCAGTGTACAGGACTCGCTCATCCTACGCGCCGCGGCGGTTTATTCCTTGCGCCAGATGGTTCTATGATGGACATCAATCTGTAAGCCCGGAGTCAGCGATGCCTTTGCCGTCCATGAAAGATCAATTCGCTGCCCTGATCGCCGCCCCTTCGGTCAGTTGTACCCAGCCTGGGCTGGACCAGTCCAACAGTGCCGTGATCGAACTGCTGGCGGGTTGGCTCGACGACCTTGGGTTCTCCTGCGACATCCAGCAGGTCAGCCCCGGCAAATTCAACCTGCTGGCCAGTTTCGGCAGCGGCCCCGGCGGCCTGGTACTGGCTGGCCACAGCGACACGGTGCCGTTCGACGGCGCGTTGTGGCAGACCGATCCGCTGAAGCTCACCGAGGTCGATGGCCGCTGGGTGGGCCTGGGCAGTTGTGACATGAAGGGTTTTTTCGCCTTGGTCATCGAAGCGGTCAAGCCGCTGCTGGACCAACCGTTCAAGCAACCGCTGCTGATCCTCGCGACCTGCGACGAAGAAAGCTCCATGGCCGGCGCCCGGGCCCTGGCCGATGCCGGGCGACCACTGGGGCGTGCGGCGGTGATCGGTGAGCCGACCGGCCTGCGGCCGATTCGCTTGCACAAAGGCGTGATGATGGAGCGCATCGACATTCTCGGGCGCAGCGGCCATTCCTCCGATCCGAGCCTGGGCCACAGCGCGCTGGAAGCCATGCACGATGCCATGGGCGAACTGCGCGGGCTGCGCCTGCGATGGCAACGTGAGTTCCGTAACCCGCAGTTCACCGTGCCACAACCGACCCTGAACTTCGGCTGCATCCATGGCGGCGACAATCCCAACCGCATCTGCGGCCAATGTTCCATGGAATTCGACCTGCGCCCCCTGCCGGGCATGGACCCGCAAGTGCTGCGGGCGGCGATCCAACAGAAGCTCGACCCCATCGCCGAACGCCATAAAGTCAAGATCGACTACGCACCGCTGTTCCCCGAAGTGCCACCATTCGAGCAGGCCGAAGACTGCGAACTGGTACGGGTGGCCGAGCGACTCACCGGCCATCGTGCCGAAGCAGTGGCGTTCGGCACCGAAGCGCCTTATCTTCAGCGCCTTGGCTGCGAAACCCTGGTGCTTGGTCCTGGCGATATCGCCTGTGCCCACCAGCCGGGTGAGTACCTTGAAATGTCACGTTTGCAACCTACCGTGCAGCTGTTGCGTCAGTTGATCGGACATTACTGCCTGACGCCGGTCACCGCCGGCTAAATTGCCCGTATCCGGGCCCGTATTCATGAGGAGAACGCGCGTGTCGCCAAGCCTGTTCCGACGATAACCACCAGCCCGCTGTGCGTTCCGTTTCGTCTTTTTTCGGCTGTTATTTATTACAGGCCCAGGTTCATGCCCGAATACGTCAATTGGCTTCGTCACGCTTCGCCCTACATCAACGCCCACCGCGATTGCACCTTCATCGTCATGCTGCCCGGCGATGGGGTGGAACACCCTAATTTCGGCAACATCGTCCATGACCTGGTGTTGTTGCACAGCCTCGGCGTGCGCCTGGTGCTGGTCCATGGTTCGCGCCCGCAGATCGAAACCCGCCTCGCTGCGCGGGGCCTCACGCCGCATTATCACCACGGCATGCGCATCACCGATGCCGCGACCCTGGAGTGCGTGATCGACGCGGTCGGCCAGCTGCGCATCGCCATCGAGGCCCGCCTGTCCATGGACATGGCGTCCTCACCGATGCAGGGCTCGCGGCTACGGGTCGCCAGCGGCAACCTGGTCACTGCGCGTCCCATCGGTGTGCTCGAAGGCGTGGACTATCACCACACCGGTGAAGTGCGCCGGGTCGATCGCAAGGGCATCAATCGGCTGCTGGACGAGCGCTCCATCGTGCTGCTGTCGCCGTTGGGTTATTCCCCCACCGGAGAGATCTTCAACCTGGCCTGTGAAGACGTTGCCACCCGGGCGGCCATCGACCTGGCGGCCGACAAACTGCTGTTGTTCGGCAGCGAGCAGGGGTTGATTGGCGAAGATGGCAGGTTGGTGCGCGAGCTGCGTCCGCAGCAGGTGCCGGCTCATATACAGCGCCTGGGCAGTGACTACCAGGCCGAACTGCTGGATGCGGCGGCCCAGGCCTGCCGTGGCGGCGTGGCCCGTAGCCATATCGTCAGTTACGTCGAAAACGGTGCGCTGCTGGCCGAGCTGTTCACCCGCGATGGCAGCGGGACGCTGGTGGCCCAGGAGCAATTCGAGGTGGTGCGCGAAGCGGCCATCGAAGATGTCGGCGGCCTGCTGGACCTGATCAGCCCGCTGGAAGAGCAGGGAATCCTGGTGCGTCGTTCCCGCGAAGTGCTGGAACGCGAGATCGAACAATTCAGCGTGGTCGAGCGCGAAGGCATGATCATCGCCTGCGCGGCGTTGTACCAGATCGCCGATTCGGATGCCGGGGAACTGGCCTGCCTGGCGGTGAACCCGGAATACCGCCACGGTGGCCGGGGCGATGAACTGCTGGAGCGAATCGAAACCCGGGCCCGCGCCCAGGGGCTCAAGACGCTGTTCGTGCTGACGACCCGCACCGCCCACTGGTTCCGCGAACGTGGTTTCGAGCCCAGCAGCGTCGAGCGTCTGCCGGCGGCGCGGGCGTCGCTCTACAACTATCAGCGTAATTCGAAAATCTTCGAAAAGGCCTTGTAACCCCCTGGTCATTCCTACCTGCGGGGGACTGTCGCAGGTTGCGTCTTTTTGATTTCAAACAATGAATCGTCAGACGCATAGCGATCAAGATCGCAACCTTCGCAGTTCCCGGCGTGTAGCCAATGAGTATCTAGAGCAGGCCTCTACGCCGGGGATTTCCTTTCTGGGAGGTCCCGACAGAAAACCATTCAGTAATCAGCAGGCTGGCCGATACGCCGGGTCACGGTTGACGAAGCTTTGATGGCGGCTATATTTCCAAACGAGCTGAAAACTGTTGAAACAATTCTTTTTGGGATTATAAAAAATCCATTATCCTGCGGGCCGGTGTAGAGGGGTTAGACCATAGTCGTAGTCATAAATGCTTACGATTGACTTGTCAGTCACGGTCTGGCGCTAATCGCGCATCCGCGGAATCCGGGCGTTCGATCCGGAGCCAAAGATACACAAGAATTAGAAAACGAGAGGAGCGAAGCATGAACAAGTCCACCTTGGCCCTGGCAGTGGCCGTTGGGGTTCTGGCGCAGCAAGCAGGCGCCGCCGGTTTTATCGAAGACAGCAAGGCTACCTTGGGTCTGCGCAACTTCTACATCAACACGGATAACCGTGATTCGGCTGCTACAACGAACAAGTCTGAAGAATGGGGCCAAGGTTTCGACCTGCGCTTCACTTCCGGCTACACCCAAGGCACCGTCGGCTTCGGTATCGATGCTATCGGCCTGCTGGGTATCAGGCTGGATTCGGGCGGCGGTACCAACGGTGCCTCCAATAACAGCTACGGCGGCACGGTCTTCCCGAGCAAGTCCAACGGCGAAGCGGTGGATAACTTCTCCAGCCTGGGCCTGACCGCCAAGGCGAAGATATCCCAGACCGAGCTGAAGCTGGGCACCCTGCAGCCAAAACTGCCGGTCATCGTGACCAACGATGGTCGTCTGCTGCCGCAAACCTTCCAGGGTGGCCAGATCACCTCGAACGAGATCAAGGACCTGACGCTCGTCGGCGGCCAGATCGAGCACGCCAAGGGGCGTAACTCAAGCAACAACGAGGAGTTGTCCATTGCCGGTGCGAACGGTCGTACCGCCAGCGGTCGTGACAGCAACAAGTTCATCTACGGTGGCGGTGACTACAAAATCACCAAGGACCTGACTGCCCAGTACTACTACGGCAACCTGGAAGACTTCTACAAGCAACACTTCCTGGGCCTGATCCACAACTGGGCCATCGGCCCGGGTGTACTGAAGTCCGACCTGCGTTATTTCAACAGCCGCAGCGACGGCGCCAATGGTCATGACTCCACCTACTACACCACTGGCTACTATGGCGGCAGCGTCACCAAGGGCAAGGTCGACAACAACCTGTACAGCGGCCTGTTTCTGTACACCGTTGCCGGTCACACCTTTGGTGGTGGTTACCAAGCGAGCAACGGCGACAGTGATTTCCCTTGGCTGAACCAGGGCGACGGGTCGTCGGCTTACCTGACCACCGACATGCAAATCGCCAAGTTCGCCCGTGCCGGTGAACGTACCTGGCAGGGTCGCTACTCGTACGACTTCGCCAAGCTCGGCGTTCCTGGCTTGACCGCTGGTGTCATCTACCTGCGCGGCGACAACATCGACCACGCCACTGGTGACAAGACCGAGTGGGAACGTGACATCACTGTTGGCTACGTCGTACCGGAAGGTGCGCTGAAGAACGTTGGCGTGATGTGGAAAAACGCTACCTGGCGTAACGACATCCCAGGTCAGCGCGACCAGGATGAAAACCGCCTGATCGTCAGCTATTCGATCCCGCTGCTGTAAGCAACGCGCTCACCTGACGAAAAAAAGCCCCGCCCGGCATCACGCCGGACGGGGCTTTTGCGTTTTCGGCGGCAGGTAGCAAGCTCTATCCCTTACTCCTTCTGCCGCGACGACCCAGTGCTATGACGCCGACTCCCTCGCGTCCTTACGCAGGACGAACGCACTGAATGCCAGGAAATCGTCCAGATGGCCGGTAATGATCGCAACCATGATCGGCAGTTGCAGAGCTTGATAGTCATGCACGGCGATGTTCATGAAGCCCACCATGTTCTTCAGATTTTTCACCAAACCTTCTTCCACCCAGCCACTTTGGAAAAGCAACTCGAACACATCCCGGGAGCTTTGCGGGACACCCAACCGCTCACGTCGAATCAAATGCTGCCCTATATCCAGCGCCGCTTTACATGCACGCTGGATATTCAGAACAGCCGAATCCTGGCGAGTGAAATCGGTGGCAAATGTAGCGGGATCCTTCTCGTATTCCTCCCGCACCCGGGCGATACAACGCTCGATACTCGCTGCTTTGTTGATCAGTACGTCATCGGCCATACACGCTGCCTTCTTCCTGAATATCCTTGAACAAGCCTGCCCGAGCCTCGTCGAGAGCGGTCTTTTCGCTGAGAACAAAACACTCGAACAACCCCGCCTGTACGTCGCGGGCCCAGAGTCTCTGGCCTCGGGTCACGATCTGATATTGCATGACGGTGGTTGTCGCACGTAGGTCAATCAGATCCACCGGACTGCCAGCGATATCTGCCAAATCCCCTGAAAGCTGCCATAACGACACAGGGTCAACCTCGCCGGACAAGAGCACAGCCATATCGACATCACTGTCAGCTCCGGCGGTTCCCTGTGCATGGCTACCGAACAGGTATACCGCGAGTAAATCGGGCAAGTGATTTTGCAGATGGATCAACAAGGCTTGAGTGTTCATGCTGCCTATCCTGGCTTGTCTTGAGATCGGATCAATAATTTACGGCTTAAGATGCAAGTAACCCGACAAAGAACGGCCTATAAAGACTGATCTGTATGGGTGGCCGCCTCAATGGGAAGTCGAGCTTGTAAAAATCGACTCTTTAAGGAGTTTCTAGCTACGATCAGAAGTTTTCACGCCATAGGCTTGTTGATTGTGATGCTTCTGTTTTACTTAATTGTGAGTTTAATTGGTTTTTTTTGTTGTGGGGCCGCGCAAGGCATATTACTCAGTGGGTCTGTGGTTGGTCGTGGGAAATTTCCTGCGGGCTATTATGTTGCAAGCGTAGGATGTTTCTTTATCGTTGGAAGAGTCGAGTTTTGGTGGTAGATGATGAGGTTCTACTGGGTAAATTAATGACTTGAGAAGGATGGCTTTCTAAGGAAGTGCCGAAAAGGCTCCCGTGCTGTGACAGACGAAGTGAACGGTTAGGGCCGATAAGGCAGATGTTTCCTCTGATGCCGAATATACCGGCAAACCTGAACGGAACCAAGGTGAGGTTATCCGAGTTATAAAATCTATGCGTGCGTGTGTCGCAAAGAAATGCACCTATTGCATCGTGTCTATTCCATGAAGTTGCGCTTGAGCCTAGGTTTTTCTTCTGTCGGTTTCGTAAATTTGAATGTTCATGTTCTTAGGTATGAAGTTTGGAGTTGAAAATGATCTATGACGTTGTTGTAGTCGGTAGCGGTGTTATAGGCGGTTCGATTGCTTTTGAGTTAGCGAGTCGAGGATTAAAAGTTTGTAGGGTTGGTGAGACGGATAGGACTAATGCCGCATCCAAAGCAGCGGGTGCGATGAATGGTTGTTTCGGCGAAGTCACCAGCGGGCTGCTTGCTTGTGGACACGGACGTTTGAAACTGGCTATGGATATCCAGGCCAAAGGTATGTGGCCGCAATGGGCGCAGAGGCTTGCACAGGCCTCGGGGCTCTTCAACATACTGAGCTCTCCAAGGAGAAACAACTGATGCACGGAGCGGCAACCTCTCTTGCCTTCATTATCAAGGACCGCTCGAAGGGCGCAGCTTTGCTGGTGATCATGCTTCCGGTTCTGTTGGTGACTATCGATAACACGATCCTCAATTTCGCCTTGCCTCAAATCGCTGCTGCACTGAATCCGTCTGCTGCCGAGCAGCTGTGGATGATTGATGCCTACTCTTTGGTGCTAGCGGGGTTACTGGTGACCATGGGCAGTTCTGGAGATCGTTTTGGTCATCGGCGCATGCTTTGCCTAGGCTGTGCCGGGTTCGCTTTAGTGTCGGTTTGTATAGTTTTTTCACAGCAAGCTTGGCACTTGATTGCGGGACGGGCGCTGTTGGGGTGTTTCGGCGCAATGATTCTGCCAGCGACCCTTGCGCTGATTCGCACCGCATTCGAGGATCGTGAAGAACGACGCTTGGCGGTGGCTGTCTGGGCAACCTGCCTGACCATCGGGTCGGCATTGGGGCCGTTGCTGGGCGGCGTGCTGTTGCAGTATTTCGATTGGCAATCGGTTTTCCTGGTTGCTCTACCGTTCCTGCTGCCGGTGCTGCTCTTGGCGCCGATGATCACCGAATCGCCACGGCAGTCTGGCAGATCGACTGATTACCTAAGTATCGTATTGAGCTTGGGAGCCATGACGGGCGTGATGCTGGGCCTCAAGCATCTGGCTACGGTTGGCTTCGATGGCCGGGTGTTATTCTGGGCGCTCTCTGGAGTCTTTCTGGGCGTGGTTTTTGTCCGTCGCCAGTTACGGTTGGAACAGCCACTGCTGGATCTTAAGCTATTCGCTTCTTCTGCCTTCAGTGTCTCCATTGTGACGAACCTTGTAAGCCTGGGCTTGTTGATCGGGTTCATTTTCTTTGCCACTCAATTGTTGCAACTGGTATTTGGACTTTCCCCGTTGCTGGCTAGCTTGATACTGGTGCCGGGGCAAATACTGGCGATCATCGCCGGCCTCGCTATCGTGCCTGTGGCGCAAAAAATCGCACCGAACAAGGTCATTACCGGGTGTTTACTAATTGCCGCGGCAGCCTTTTCGGTGATGGCGCTGTTTGCCGCCACTGCTCTGACGGTAGGGCTGGCTTTCGTGTTGCTCAATGTCAGCATTGCTGCAATCACTACAGTGTCCAATGACCTTGTGTTAGGCGCGGTTCCGGCCGACCGCGCCGGTAGTGCCTCGTCCGTCAGTGAGACGGCTTATGAGGTTGGCGTGGTGTTGGGTACCACATTGATTGGTGGGGGCGTAGCGGCTTTGTATCGGTTGTCGTTGGCGATACCCGAGGGAATGGCCGAAGAAGTAGTGGCTGCAGCAGCAACCCTGGGAGGGGCGCACGCCGTCAGTCAAACTCAGTCTTCCCTTGTGGCAACGCGGATTCTGGAAATGGCCGATGGCGCGTTCAGGGAGGGGGTCATGATGACAAGCGCTCTTATGGCTGGTCTGATTGTGCTGTTTGCGTTGGTTACATACCGTTATCTGCAAGTGCGAAGCTCCCCGGATCCAGTTGAAAATCGACACCCATAGAATCAGACGATGGAGCCTAAGCCACTCATCGCGAGCAAACTTGCTTTCCTAGGGTAATACCTCGGCAAAAAAAGCCCCGCCCGGCAGCACGCCGGGCGGGGCTTTTGCGTTTCGGGTCTGGCCCACCCCTGTAGCCTTCCCCGAACCTTCTCCTCTTTTCAGCAACTCGAGGCCTTCTCGAACCTCGGAAATGATCTTGGGCCGCTATGCGCCAGGGCGCCAGTGAACAGTTTTTTATATTCATTAATGATCTAAATAAATGGGTATTCATTCTTTTTAAAGCAATGAAAACCGGTGCACAGTTGGTCCCACAACAACCATCCAGGAGCCCCACCATGAGCCTCAGACTCGGCGACATCGCCCCCGACTTCGAACAGGATTCCAGCGCCGGCAAGATCCGTTTCCACGAATGGCTCGGTGACAGCTGGGGCGTGCTGTTTTCCCACCCGGCGGATTTCACCCCGGTGTGTACCACCGAGTTGGGCCTGACCGCCAAGCTCAAGGATGAATTCGCCCAGCGCGGGGTCAAGGCCATTGCCCTCTCGGTTGACCCGGTGGACTCGCACCACAAATGGATCGAGGACATCAACGAGACCCAGAACGCCGTGGTCAATTTTCCGATCCTGGCCGATGCCGATCGCAAGGTGTCGGACCTGTACGACCTGATCCATCCCAACGCCAGCGACACGTTGACTGTGCGTTCCTTGTTCGTGATCGACCCGAACAAGAAGATCCGCCTGACCATTACCTACCCGGCCAGCACCGGGCGCAATTTCAATGAGATCCTGCGGGTGATCGACTCGCTCCAATTGACCGACAACTACAAAGTCGCCACCCCGGCCAACTGGCAGGACGGTGATGAAGTGGTGATCGTGCCGTCGCTCAAGGATGAAGAGGAACTCAAGCAGCGCTTCCCCAAGGGTTATCGCGCCGTGAAACCTTACCTGCGCCTGACCCCGCAGCCCAATCGCTGAGGCAACACCTGAACCTGATCTGATGATCGTTCCACGCTTGCGTGGGAACGCCTCAACGGACGCTCCGCGTTCGGCTTTTGGGACGCAGAGCGTCCCTGGCTGCATTCCCACGCAGAGCGTGGGGAGCGATCAGTACCTGTGCACCAAGGGTTTTGGCCGTTTCGACGGCCTTTTTTATTGCGCCAAGGAAAAGACATTGCATATCTCAAAATTGCATAACCAAATGAATAAATATGATTTATGGATATATAAATCCCCTGTTATGGTTTGACCCATACAGCGAGATCGCCCACCGCGAATCGCACGTGACAGTTAAGGAAGGGTAGGCATGTTGGTCGTCTCACTCGGTGGCAGTCCCAGTCAACGCTCCCGCTCCGGGGTGCTGCTGGAGCGGTCGCAACGCTGGTTGCAGCAGCAAGGTGTGGAAGTGGTGAGCTATCAGGTGCGCGACTTCCCGGCCGAAGATCTGCTCCATGCCCGTTTCGACAGCCCGAAGGTCGTCGACCTGCTCCAGCAGATCGAAAATGCCGACGGCTTGCTGATTGCCACGCCGGTGTACAAGGCGTCTTTTTCCGGTGCGCTGAAGACCGTACTGGACTTGCTGCCTGAACGGGCCCTGGCCCATAAGGTGGTGTTGCCGATGGCAACCGGCGGCAGCATCGCCCATATGCTGGCGGTGGATTACGCCCTCAAGCCGGTGTTGTCGGCGCTCAAGGCCCAGGAAATGCTCCATGGGATCTTTGCCGAAGACAGCCAGATCGCTTACGGCGAAGGCAGCGCCCAGGCGCAATTGGCACCGGCCCTGCAACAGCGCCTGGACGAAGCGCTGGAACAGTTTTTCAGCGCCATGGCCCGCCGGCCCAGGCCGCTGGACCCCAGTATATTGAACGAACGTTTGTTGAGTGCTCGCTGGAGCATTTGAACCCCTGACACTCTGATTCAACTCACCTTACTCAGCCGCCAACGGCCCAGCAGGTGCAGCCAAAACCCCACAGCAAAAAGGAGAGGCGCCATGCGCACTGTCATTTTGCGTCGCGGGCTGGTCGCTCTGTTTGCTGCGGCTGTGTCCCTCGGCGTCATCGCTCAAGCTCAAGCCGAGACCTTGCGGATCGGTTACCAGAAATACGGCACCCTGGTGCTGCTCAAGGCCAAGGGCTCATTGGAGAAACGTCTCGCCGCCCAAGGCGTGGACGTGCAATGGACCGAGTTCCCCGGCGGCCCGCAGCTGCTGGAAGGCTTGAACGTCGGCTCCATCGACTTTGGCGTGACCGGCGAAACCCCGCCGGTGTTTGCCCAGGCCGCGGGCGCCGATCTGCTCTATGTCGCTTATGAGCCACCGGCACCCACCAGCGAAGCCATCCTCGTGCCCAAGGGGTCGGCCATCCAGTCGGTGCAAGACCTGAAGGGCAAGAAAGTCGCGCTGAACAAAGGCTCCAACGTCCACTACCTGCTGGTGCGGGCGCTGGAAGATGCCGGCCTGGAATATTCCGACATCCAGACCGTTTTCCTGCCGCCGGCCGACGCCCGCGCCGCGTTCGAGCGTGGCAGCGTCGACGCCTGGGTGATCTGGGACCCGTACCAGGCTGCCGCCGAACAGCAATTGCAGGCACGCACCCTGCGTGACGGCAAGGGCATCGTCGATAACCACCAGTTCTACCTCGCCACCAAACCCTATGCGCAAAAAAATCCCCAGGTCATCACAACGCTGGTGGAAGAGGTGCGCGCAGTGGGGGAGTGGTCCAAGGCCAACCCTGAAGACGTGACCAAGCAGGTCTCGCCGCTGCTGGGCCTGCCTGCCGACATCACCCTGACGTCGGTGAAACGCCAAGGCTACGGGGCGTTGTTCCTTACGCCGGAGGTGGTGGCGGCGCAGCAGAAAATCGCCGACAGCTTCTATCAGCTCAAATTGATTCCCAAGCCCTTGAGCATCAAGGACGTGATCTGGACGCCGCCGGCGGCCGTTGCGAAAGCGCAGTAATTCGATCCCTTAGGAGACCACTCCATGAGCCTCAATATTTTCTGGTTCCTGCCTACCCACGGTGACGGCCACTACCTTGGCACCGCCGAAGGCGCCCGCGCCGTCGATCACGGCTACTTGCAACAGATCGCCCAGGCAGCGGATCGACTGGGTTTCGGTGGCGTGCTGATCCCCACCGGGCGTTCCTGCGAGGACTCCTGGCTGGTGGCCGCTTCGTTGATTCCCGTGACCCAGCGCCTGAAATTCCTCGTCGCCCTGCGCCCCGGGATCATTTCCCCGACGGTGGCCGCGCGTCAGGCTGCGACCCTCGACCGGTTGTCCGGCGGGCGGGCGCTGTTCAACCTGGTGACCGGCGGCGACCCGGATGAGTTGGCCGGCGACGGCCTGTTCCTTGACCACGAACAACGCTACCAGGCGTCGGTGGAATTCACCCGTATCTGGCGTCGGGTGCTGGAAGGCGAAACCGTGGATTACGACGGTGAGCACATCAGTGTGAAGGGCGCCAAGCTGCTCTACCCACCGATCCAGCAACCGCGTCCGCCGCTGTATTTCGGCGGCTCGTCGGAAGCCGCCCAGGACTTGGCAGCCGAGCAGGTGGAAATGGTGCTGACCTGGGGCGAGCCGCCAGCAGCCGTCGCGGAAAAAATCCAACAGGTGCGGGCCAAGGCCGCGAAGCTCGGTCGCACCGTACGCTTCGGCATCCGCTTGCATGTGATCGTGCGCGAGACCAACGCCGAAGCCTGGCAAGCGGCCGACCGGCTGATCTCCCACCTGGACGACGAGACCATCGCTCGGGCCCAGGCTTCCCTGGCGCGCTTCGACTCAGTGGGCCAGCAACGCATGGCCGCCCTGCACGGTGGCCGTCGCGACAAGCTGGAAGTCAGCCCCAACCTCTGGGCCGGCGTCGGCCTGGTTCGCGGCGGGGCCGGTACGGCGCTGGTGGGCGATGGCCCGACCGTGGCGGCGCGGGTCAAGGAATACGCCGAGCTTGGCATCGACACCTTCATCTTCTCCGGTTATCCGCACCTGGAAGAGTCCTATCGCGTGGCGGAACTGCTGTTCCCCCACCTGGACGTGGAGCGCCCGGAACTGCCGAAAAGCCAGGGTTATGTGAGCCCGTTCGGTGAAATGGTCGCCAACGATATTCTTCCCAAAGCCGCGTCCCAGAGCTGAGGCGGCCATGAAGAAAATCATCCACAACCTCGCGCCCTGGGCGGTGCCGCTGCTATTGCTGGCGGTATGGCAACTGTCGGTGTCGGCCGGTTGGTTATCCACGCGGATCCTGCCAGCACCCGTGGCCGTGATCGAAGCCGGGGTCAACCTGGTGCGCAGCGGCGAGATCTGGACGCACCTGGCGATCAGCGGCTGGCGGGCAGCCGTCGGATTCCTGATCGGCGGCGGCATCGGCCTGGCCCTGGGCTTCATCACTGGTTTGTCGAAATGGGGCGAGCGTCTGCTGGACAGTTCCGTGCAAATGCTCCGGAACATCCCGCACCTGGCGCTGATTCCGTTGGTGATCCTGTGGTTTGGCATTGATGAGTCGGCGAAGATTTTCCTGGTGGCGCTGGGGACGTTGTTCCCGATCTACCTCAACACCTACCACGGCATTCGCAACGTCGACCCGGCACTGGTGGAAATGTCCCGCAGCTACGGTTTGTCTGGCTTGCGCCTGTTTCGCCAAGTGATCCTGCCTGGCGCCCTGCCTTCGATCCTGGTGGGCGTGCGCTTTGCCCTGGGTTTCATGTGGCTGACGCTGATCGTGGCGGAAACCATCTCGGCCAGCGCCGGCATCGGCTATCTGGCGATGAATGCCCGGGAGTTCCTGCAGACCGATGTGGTGGTGTTGGCGATTCTTCTCTACGCCGTGCTGGGCAAATTGGCCGACCTTGCCGCCCGTGGGCTTGAGCGGGTCTGGCTGCGTTGGCACCCGGCCTACCAGGTGGACAAGGGAGGTGCCGCATGACCGCCCAACAACCTCCGCGCCTGCTGCGTGGCATCCCGCTGGCAGTGCGCAAGCTGCAAAAAACCTTCGGCACACGCCAGGTGTTGCGCGATATCGACCTGCATATCCCGGCCGGACAGTTCGTGGCCGTGGTCGGTCGCAGTGGCTGTGGCAAAAGTACCTTGCTGCGGTTGCTGGCCGGCCTCGATCAACCCACCGACGGCCAACTGTCGGCGGGCTCGGCAGCGTTGAGTGCCGCGCAACAGGACACGCGGTTGATGTTCCAGGAAGCGCGTTTGCTGCCTTGGAAAAAAGTCATCGACAACGTCGGCCTTGGACTAAAGGGCAACTGGCGCTCGCAGGCGCTGCAAGCACTGGAAGCCGTCGGTTTGGCCGACCGTGCCCATGAGTGGCCGGCGGCGCTGTCCGGCGGGCAGAAACAACGAGTGGCCCTGGCCCGCGCGCTGATTCATCAGCCACGCCTGTTGCTGCTCGATGAACCCTTGGGGGCGCTGGACGCACTGACCCGCATCGAGATGCAGCAACTGATCGAAAACCTCTGGCAGCAACACGGCTTCACGGTGTTGCTGGTGACCCACGATGTTAGCGAGGCGGTAGCGATTGCCGATCGGGTGATCCTGATCGAGGACGGCCAGATCGGCCTCGACCTGCCCATCGACCTGCCACGCCCACGGGTTCGCGGCTCTCATCGCCTGGCGAGCCTGGAAACCGAAGTCCTCAACCGCGTGCTGTCCTTGCCCGGTCAACCGCCGGAACCCGAACCTGTTTCACCCTTGCCCACGCAGTTGCGTTGGGCGCAATAACTTCATCCATACAGGAATCGACACCATGACTATCAAAGCCATCAACGTACGCAACCAGTTCAAAGGCACCATCAAGGAAATCGTCGAAGGCGACGTGCTGTCGGAAATCGACGTGCAGACCGCGTCGGGCATCGTCACTTCGGTCATCACCACCCGCTCGGTCAAGGAGCTGGAACTGGCGATTGGCAGCGAAGTGATTGCCTTCGTCAAATCCACCGAGGTGTCTA
Organism: Pseudomonas sp. 3JA; assembly: GCF_036961705.1. Taxonomy (NCBI): domain Bacteria; kingdom Pseudomonadati; phylum Pseudomonadota; class Gammaproteobacteria; order Pseudomonadales; family Pseudomonadaceae; genus Pseudomonas; species Pseudomonas sp. 3JA. The sequence continues at coordinate 127,399 of NZ_JBAMDJ010000015.1, read as the reverse complement.
TCGCCAAGTTGTGAGCGATGGTTCACCCGCAGCCCCGGACGGTGTGAGCCTTTCGGGGTTTTTACTTGCTCAGGCTGCATCAGTTCTGGCGTGTCCAATGAGAGCTTCCTGCACCTTTTTGCAGCCAATCTTCAAGGCAACTGGCGCGTCGAGAAAGATCACGTTCGTCGACGAGCCAGTAAGCCCTTTCAACTAGCGCAGCCAACCCTTGCGCTTGATATAAACAAGCGGGAGAACCGCAGCCGAAAGTGTCAGCCCCATTGAATAGATGAAACCGTGCTCCCACGAAAGCTCGGGCATTACCGCGAAGTTCATGCCGTAGAACGTGCCAACCAGCGTGGGCGGCAGGAAAACGGCGGTGATGATGGTGAACACCTTGACGATTTGGTTCTGTTTTATGTTGAGAATGTTCGTCACGGCATTTTGCAGGTACCGTACTTTTTCGTGTTCGAAGTAGGCATGCTCCTTGACGCCCGCAACGTCGGCTGTGAGTTCATTCACAAGGCCCTGCAAATCAGCTTCGGTGGTGTTGTCCACCTCGCTGCTCAGGTATCGCACTGTGCGTGCAAGCGAGAGTTGTGCCTCAATACAGAGAGAGATCAGCTCTTCCTTGTCGTTGAGTGCGCGCATCGTTTCGATCAGGTCCGGTACGCCCAACTCCTTACCATTCGCGTTGTAGCCATCGGAGATTTCGGAGATCTCCTCGGTACTCCTCTCCAACTCGTCGGCAATACGGTCGATGACAGCGTCAGCGCCGTCGTTGGCCATCTGTAGTAACACTCGAAGTATTGCCTTCGGACTTTGGGTATTGGCCGGCTTTCGGCGCAAGCGCTGAAGGGCGACATCAAAAGGGCGGAAGTGCGCGTCATCGCAGAGAATCGCTACCACCTGCTCACCCAAGACAAAGGTCACGCCTCCAAAATGCGGGGTCCCGCTAGCATCCAATGCAAGCAGTTTCGAGCGCATGTACAGAAAATGACCATCCTCTATGACGCTACTGTTTTTCGGGGCGGTTTCGATGCCAAAACGCTGTTGTAGATTCGCGCTTTCTTCGACCGTTGGTGCGTTTACCTCAAGCCAAACGACCTCATGATCATGCTCCGGCTGAGGTAGCCCCTGAGCGATGGAAAGTGTTGCGTGATTGTTGATAATGCTGCGGATCATGTCTGATTACTCGTAGATGGGGCATTGTATGAGCAATGCCCTACTTGGACGTTGGATTGAGCTCGCTGTGGGAAGGCGAGGTTGATGATGTCGTGGTTTCCTGGTCCGGTGGCTGCATGTAGTGCACCGCGGTCATGACTATTGCGAGCACCAGATACAACACGATCACCGCAACGATCACTTCGTTCTCAAGGCTGGTGCGGTTTGGCGGCTTCTTTTTCATGGCAAGCTCCTGGGTTCGTCTCTACGGAGGGGAATAAAACCGGAGGATGAGGTCCTGGTGTCTCCGGTGTGTGCTGACGCCGACGGTGCGGCGTATATCGGCAGGGTGTTTACTCGTCTTGCAGATTGCTGTTGAGCAGTTGCCAACGTACAGAACTCACTCCTTTTTCCAGGCTCACCCGGCTGGCCAACTGTTCCAGTTGTGCCGGGCTTGCGGGCGTGCCGATAAGTTCAGCGCGTACTTCGAGTTTGTCCGGGTTGGCCAAGTCTTCACTGTGCAGTGATTGCAAGCGCAGCGCGCTTCCGCTCAAGCCATGCAGGACGAGGGTGCGCACATGCACTTCATCCTCCGCCCGGCAGACAATGTTGAAAGTGAAGCGCTGATCAACTTCAACGGCGGCGGCTGCGCCCTGGCGATTGATACGCTGGGCGGCCTCGCGTAGGAGGATGTTGGCGCAGAGCACCACCAGCGTTCCGATGGCGGCCTCCAGCATATGTCCCATGCCTGACAAAATGCCTATTGCAGCGGAGCACCAAAGCGTCGCGGCAGTATTGAGACCACGCACATTGAGGCCTTCGCGCATAATCACGCCGGCACCCAGAAAGCCAATGCCTGATACGACTTGAGCGGCTATCCGCGCGGCTCCCGAGCTGTCACCGGTGGCGGTAAGTAGTGAAACCATGACGAACAAGGCCGCGCCGGTCGAAACCAGGGCATTGGTACGCAATCCAGCCAGACGCTGGCGTAGTTGACGTTCGGCACCTACCAGGGCGCCTAGAGTGAGCGCGACGGTCACGCGCAGAAAAAAGATTGTCCAATCCATAATTCACTTCCATACCGATGAAATTGTTCGCAGAGCGAACAGAGTTTTGGGAATGGATCGCGAAGGCTGAGCGAAGGCCCACAGATGCGCTAAGCACTTGCGTGCTGGCACTGGGCGAGTTCATGGGGAAGGAGGCTTTGAATCCCGAGCCGGGACCGAAATACCACTATCCGCCGTAAGACGGCAAGACAGTGGCAGAGAGGGGTTCTGCTGGACTAACTTGCCGTTTTAGCCTGTCGTGATCGACTGGGGTAACTGTCCAAGACTGGACTCCTGTGTGGACTAAAAAGCGGGGGCGAAAGTAATTTCTTTAAGTGCAGAAATCAAGAAACAGCTGGAGGGGATTTGTTTCAGGTCGCGTCAGACATTGTCCCCCGGTTGCTATCACCAGCCGCTCGGTCAAGTAGCTGTAATTGGCCATCGGCAGCGAAGTGATTGCCTTCGTCAAATCCACCGAGGTGTCGATCGCCAAGTTGTGAGCGATGGTTCACCCGCAGCCCCGGACGGCGCGAGCCCTTCGGGTTTTTTTTGTTTTTTGGGCCCTGGCTGCGTTGTTGATCGTTCCCACGCTCTGCGTGGTAACGGCTCTACGGACGCTCCGCGTTCGGCTCTTGGGGACGCGGAGCGTCCCTGGCTGCATTCCCACGCGGAGTGAACGATCAATCAGAACGCTTGGGCAAATACGGCGGCAGGTACAACCCCAGGTAGGCATCGAATACCCGCATGCCTTCTTCGGCCATGCGCGGTGTGATGTGGCCGTGCTGCTGTATCGAGCGGGCGTAGACGCGGTCGCCCAGTTCCATGGCCAGGGCGAACACATCGACGTCGCCGGGCAGGGGCGGCAGGGCGAAATGGTGGTCGAACACCTTGTGCATCAAGTCACTCAGCTCGAGGTCGTGTTGGCGGTCGGCCTGGGTGACTTCGGTCAGGCCGTGCTGGGCCAGGATCAGCTGGCGAGCGGCGGCGTCCTGGTTGTAGATGGCGAGCATGCGCTGTTCCACCAGCCGTGACAGGTCGTGCCAATGGTTCAGCGCTGCATGATCGATCGGTGCTTGCAGGCCCGCGCGAAAAGCGGCGTGGACGTCGGCGGTCAGGGCTTCGAGCAGGGCCGGGACGCTGGCGAAAAAATGGTACACGGAAGAGGGCGGGATCCCGGCGCGCTCGGCGACGCTGTAGATCGACAGGCTGGCCACGCCTTCTGCGGCAAGCAGCGTCCGGGCGGCATCGAGAATGGTGTCGATCCGGGCCTGGCTGCGTGCGCGGGGTTTGCGAGGGGTGGCGATGCGCGTCATGGCTGTCTCCTGCGGGGCTGGCGGGCATTGTACGCAGAGCGAGGGGAGGGTCCATAGCGGCGCTTGGGAAGAAAGGCATCCCTGTGGCGAGGGAGCTTGCTCCCGCTGGGCTGCGAAGCAGCCCCGAAGTCAGCCACTGCGGTGCTTCAGGTTGACCGATTAAGCCTTTTTGGGGCTGCTGCGCAGCCCAGCGGGAGCAAGCTCCCTCGCCACAATGGGTGTTGTGAGCAGCCATAAAAAACGCCGCAGCCTTTAGGGCCGCGGCGTTTTTCTTTACAGCAACCACTTACACGGTATGCAGGTACCAGTTGTACTCGAGGTCGGAGATGGAGTGTTCGAACTCCTCCAGCTCACTTTCCTTGCAGGCCACGAAGATATCGATGTATTTCGGATCGATGTACTTGGCCATGACTTCGCTGTCGTCCAGTTCGCGCAGGGCATCGCGCAAGTTGTTCGGCAGGCTTTGCTCGTTCTGCTCGTAGCTGTTGCCTTCCACCGGCGCACCGGGCTCGATCTTGTTGACCAGGCCGTGGTGCACGCCTGCCAACACGGAGGCCATCAGCAGGTACGGGTTGGCATCGGCACCGGCAACGCGGTGTTCCAGGCGCACGGCATCGGCCGAACCGGTAGGGACGCGCAAAGCCACGGTGCGGTTGTCCAGGCCCCAGGTCGGCGAGTTGGGCACGTAGAACTGTGCGCCGAAACGACGGTAGGAGTTGACGTTCGGGCAGAGGAAAGCCATCTGCGCGGGCAGGGTCTCGAGCACACCGCCGATCGCGTGACGCAGTGCGGCGTTCTGCTCGGGATCCTCGCTGGCAAAAATATTCTTGCCATCTTTATCAAGAATCGAGATGTGGACGTGCAGACCATTACCCGCCTGGCCTGGATACGGCTTGGCCATGAAGGTGGTGTCCATTTCATGGTCGTAGGCGATGTTCTTGATCAGACGCTTGAGCAGGACCGCATAGTCGCAGGCCTTGATCGGGTCGGCCACGTGGTGCAGGTTCACTTCGAACTGCGCCGGAGCACTTTCCTTGACGATGGCGTCGGCGGGAATGCCTTGCTCCTTGGCCCCTTCCAGAATGTCCTGGAGGCAATCGACGTATTCGTCGAGGTCATCGATCAGGTAGACCTGGGTCGAGTGCGGGCGTTTGCCGGAGATCGGCGAGCGGGGCGGTTGTGGGCGTCCATTCACGTTCTCCTGGTCGATCAGGTAGAACTCCAGCTCGAATGCGGCGCAGATGGTCAGGCCCAGTTCATCGAACTTGGTCACGACTTGGCGCAGGACTTCACGTGGGTCGGCGAAGAAAGGTTCGCCTTCAAGTTCGTGCATGGTCATCAGCAGTTGCGCAGTAGGGCGCTTCTGCCAGGGTTCATTGCACAGGGTGTCAGGGATTGGATAACAGATCCGGTCAGCGTCGCCGATGTCCAGGCCCAGGCCGGTGCTTTCCACCGTAGAGCCGTTGATATCCAGGGCAAATAAAGAGGCCGGCAGGTTGATGCCTTTCTCGTAAACCTTGTGGAGGCTGGTGCGTTCTATGCGCTTGCCGCGCACCACACCATTCATATCCGCAATCAGAAGGTCAACGTACAGAACCTCAGGATGTTCCTTAAGGAACGCGTTCGCTTCGTTAAGCTGAACGGCACGCGGGGGTACCGACATGATGCAACACCTTTGTTGTTAAAAATATCAATCATTGATCTCTTCGAAAGCCAGTCAACCCGAACGGCATGCCGAAGTCAAGCAGGGCCTTTTTTGCCCTAAAAAAGCACCTTCAGGGCTTTTTTGAGGCAATTTGGGGCGTTTTTTTCCCTTTAGAGGGCTTGGCGCCCGCAGGCTTGAGCGGGCCGTGTTGTATTTTTTACGGGGGTGTTGTGTAAAAAAATGAACAAGGCTAAGCTCGATTCAAACCCATAACAGCAATAATACCGGGGTGCTTCATGTCTCGCCTGCCGTTAATCGGCGTCACCACCTGCTCCAGGCAGATTGGTCTGCATGCTTATCACATCAGTGGCGAAAAATATTCCCGGGCTGTCGCAACAGCCGCCAAGGGCATGCCAGTGCTGATCCCGTCCCTGGCGGAGCTGTTCCCGCCGTCCGATATTCTGGACGCCCTGGACGGCATTCTTCTGACTGGCTCTCCTTCCAATGTAGAACCTTTTCATTACCAGGGCCCGGCCAGTGCGCCAGGCACTGCTCATGATCCTGCACGGGACGCCACCACCTTGCCGCTGATCCGCGCCGCTGTCGATGCGGGTATCCCGGTGCTGGGCATTTGCCGAGGTTTCCAGGAGATGAACGTAGCCTTTGGCGGCAGCCTGCATCAGAAAGTTCATGAAGTCGGAACGTTCATCGATCATCGTGAAGACGATACTCAAGCGGTGGATGTCCAGTACGGTCCTGCCCATGCCGTACATATCCAGCCTGGTGGTGTACTTGCAGGGTTGGGGTTGCCCCAGCTAATAGAAGTCAACTCGATCCACAGCCAAGGCATCGAGCGCCTGGCACCTGGGTTGCGGGCCGAAGCGGTGGCCCCCGACGGCCTGATCGAGGCTGTTTCGGTGCCAGGAGGCAAGGCTTTTGCTTTAGGTGTGCAATGGCACCCCGAATGGGAGGTAAGCTCTAACCCGCACTACCTTGCGATTTTCCAGGCATTTGGCGATGCCTGCCGAGCAAGGGCAGCACAACGCGACGCCGATGCGTCAAACAACGCCTGACGACTAATAGCCGTCAGGAAACTCACGCCTAGAGGCATTTATGAGTAACAACCTCGACCAGCTCACCGATTGGTTGAAAGACCACAAGATCACAGAAGTCGAATGCATGATTGGCGACCTCACCGGTATCACCCGGGGCAAGATCTCGCCGACCAACAAGTTCATCGCCGAGAAAGGCATGCGCCTGCCCGAGAGCGTTCTGCTCCAGACCGTTACGGGCGACTATGTCGAAGACGACATCTATTACGAACTGCTCGACCCTGCCGACATCGACATGATCTGCCGCCCGGACGAGAACGCAGTATTCCTTGTGCCCTGGGCCATCGAGCCCACCGCCCAGGTCATCCACGACGCTTACGACAAGCAGGGCAACCCCATCGAGCTGTCGCCGCGCAACGTGCTCAAGAAAGTACTCAAGCTCTACGCCGACAAAGGTTGGCAGCCGATCGTCGCGCCGGAAATGGAGTTCTACCTGACCAAGCGCAGCGACGACCCGGACTTTCCACTGCAACCGCCCGTTGGCCGCTCCGGCCGTCCGGAAACCGGCCGGCAGTCCTTTTCGATCGAAGCGGCCAACGAATTCGACCCGCTGTTCGAAGACGTCTACGACTGGTGCGAACTGCAGGAACTGGACCTCGATACCCTGATCCACGAGGACGGCACGGCGCAGATGGAAATCAATTTCCGTCATGGCGATGCCCTGTCCCTGGCCGACCAGATCCTGGTGTTCAAGCGCACCATGCGCGAGGCGGCACTCAAGCACGACGTAGCTGCCACCTTCATGGCCAAGCCCATGACCGGCGAGCCGGGCAGTGCGATGCACCTGCACCAGAGCATCATCGACAAGGAAACCGGCAAGAACGTCTTCTCCAATGAAGACGGGACCATGAGCGATCTGTTCCTGCACCACATTGGTGGCCTGCAGAAATTCATCCCCGAGCTATTGCCGCTGTTCGCCCCCAACGTCAACTCGTTCCGCCGCTTCCTGCCGGACACATCGGCGCCGGTGAACGTGGAGTGGGGCGAAGAGAACCGCACCGTGGGCCTGCGCGTGCCGGATGCCGGACCGCAGAACCGTCGGGTGGAAAACCGCTTGCCGGGCGCCGATGCCAACCCGTACCTGGCGATTGCCGCCAGCCTGCTGTGTGGCTTCATCGGCATGGTCGAAGGCATCAACCCAAGCGCGCCGGTGGTGGGCCGAGGCTATGAACGCCGCAACCTGCGTTTGCCGCTGACCATCGAAGACGCCCTGGAACGCATGGAAAACAGCACCACCATCGAGAAATACCTGGGCAAGAAATTCATCACAGGCTACGTCGCGGTCAAGCGGGCCGAGCATGAAAACTTCAAGCGCGTCATCAGTTCGTGGGAGCGGGAATTCCTGCTCTTCGCCGTCTGAAGCGCCGGGCGAGGCTGCTTCAGGCGGCTTCGCCCTCACCGATAAAAGGAGAATTGGCATGACCCGCAACAACCCGCAAACCCGTGAATGGCAGGCACTGAGCAACGATCACCACCTGGCGCCGTTCAGCGACTTCAAACAGCTCAAAGAGAAAGGCCCGCGCATCATCACCCACGCCAAGGGTGTCTACCTCTGGGACAGTGAAGGCAACAAGATCCTCGACGGCATGGCCGGCCTCTGGTGCGTGGCCGTCGGTTATGGCCGCGAGGAACTGGCCGACGCCGCCAGCCAACAGATGCGCGAGCTGCCGTACTACAACCTGTTCTTCCAGACGGCCCACCCGCCAGTGCTGGAATTGTCCAAAGCCATCGCCGACATCGCCCCAGAAGGCATGAACCACGTGTTCTTCACCGGTTCCGGCTCCGAAGGCAACGACACGATGCTGCGGATGGTCCGCCACTATTGGGCGATCAAGGGCCAGCCGAACAAGAAAGTCATCATCAGCCGCAAGAACGGTTATCACGGTTCGACCGTGGCCGGCGCGAGCCTGGGCGGCATGACCTATATGCACGAGCAGGGCGACCTGCCGATCCCGGGCATTGTCCACATCGCCCAACCTTATTGGTTCGGCGAAGGCGGCGACATGAGCCCCGAAGAGTTCGGCGTGTGGGCGGCCAACCAGTTGGAAGAAAAGATCCTGGAGCTCGGCGTGGACAACGTCGGCGCCTTCATCGCCGAGCCGATCCAGGGCGCCGGTGGCGTGATCGTACCGCCGGACAGCTACTGGCCGCGCATGAAGGAAATCCTCGCCAAGTACGACATCCTGTTCGTGGCCGACGAGGTGATCTGTGGTTTCGGTCGTACCGGTGAGTGGTTCGGTACCGATCACTACGGGTTGAAACCGCACATGATGACCATCGCCAAGGGCCTGACCTCCGGCTACATCCCCATGGGCGGGCTGATCGTGCGTGACGACGTGGTCGCGGTGCTCAACGAAGGCGGAGACTTCAACCACGGGTTTACCTACTCCGGTCACCCGGTGGCCGCAGCGGTGGCCCTGGAAAACATCCGCATCCTGCGCGACGAAAAGATCATCGAGCGTGTCCACAGCGAAACGGCACCCTATTTGCAGAAGCGTTTGCGGGAACTGAACGATCATCCTCTGGTGGGTGAAGTGCGCGGTGTCGGTTTGCTGGGAGCGATCGAACTGGTCCAGGACAAGGCCACGCGCAAGCGCTACGAAGGCAAGGGCGTGGGCATGATCTGCCGGCAGTTCTGCTTCGATAACGGGCTGATCATGCGCGCGGTGGGCGACACCATGATCATTGCGCCGCCGCTGGTGATCAGCAAGGCCGAGATCGACGAGTTAGTGGCCAAGGCGCGGCAGTGCCTGGACCTGACGCTCAGTGCGTTGCAAGGCTAAGTGCTAGGCTCTGAGCGAGGTGCCTGCAAGGGCCTCGCCCAGCGAGAATAAAAGGCTGGGCTTGTGTTGAAAGCCTGGCCTGTAACTTGCCAGACTACCGACCGTTCAAGTTGTCCGCGAGCCGGCTACTGAACGTGGCTAAGAAGAATAACTGGAGCACTTTTTCATGAAGGCATTAGGCATGAAGACATTAGGTATGAAGATAGCTGGCAAGACCCTCCTGGCCATGTCCCTGATGGGCGTGATGGCGGGCGCCGTTCAGGCGGACGATAAAGTGCTGCACGTCTATAACTGGTCCGACTACATTGCGCCGGACACCGTCGCCAAGTTCGAGAAAGAGTCGGGGATCAAAGTCGTCTACGACGTATTCGACAGCAACGAAACCCTGGAAGCCAAGTTGCTGGCCGGCAAGTCCGGTTATGACATCGTGGTGCCGTCGAACAACTTCCTGGCCAAGCAGATCAAGGCCGGGGTCTACCAGAAACTCGACAAGTCCAAGTTGCCGAACTGGAAAAACCTGAATACCGACCTGCTCAAGGCCGTTTCGGTGAGCGACCCGGGTAACGAACATGCCTTCCCGTACATGTGGGGGTCGATCGGCATCGGCTTCAACCCAGAGAAGGTCAAGGCTGCCCTCGGTGCCGACGCTCCAACCAACTCGTGGGACTTGCTGTTCAAGCCGGAAAACGCGGCCAAGCTGAAAGCCTGCGGCATCAGCTTCCTCGACTCGCCGACCGAAATGATCCCGGTGGCGCTGCATTACCTGGGCTATCCGACCGACAGCCAGGACAAGAAGCAACTGGCTGAAGCCGAAGCGCTGTTCCTCAAGATCCGTCCTTCGATCGGCTACTTCCACTCCTCCAAGTACATCTCCGACCTGGCCAACGGCAACATCTGCGTAGCGGTCGGCTACTCGGGCGACATCTACCAGGCCAAGTCCCGTGCAGCCGAAGCCGGCGGCAAGGTTAAAGTCAGCTACAACATTCCGAAGGAAGGTGCTGGCAGCTTCTTCGACATGGTCGCCATCCCCAAGGACGCCGAGAACGTCGAGGGTGCCTACAAGTTCATGACCTTCCTGCAAAAGCCGGAAATCATGGCTGAAATCACCGACACCGTGAGCTTCCCGAACGGCAACGCGGCCTCTACGCCGCTGGTCAGCAAGGAAATCACCAGCGACCCGGGCATCTACCCGCCGGCAGACGTGCAAGCCAAGCTTTACGCGATTGCCGACCTGCCAGCCGCGACCCAGCGGATCCTGACCCGCAGCTGGACCAAGATCAAATCCGGTAAATAAGCCGGCCTGAAGCATCTTCCTGTTGTCGCTGCCATCGCGGCGGCGGCAACAGGAGCCATTAAATAACTAAAAGTTTTGCTGGATCGGTTTATCGAGGGTAAGTTGCGCGCCGGTTTTGTTGCAGGGCCTCTCATGGTCAAGTAACGGGGGCAACTTGGGCCCAACTATTTAAGAGGACCTCCACGTGCCAGTCTTTTCTTTGTTACGCAACGCCTTGCTGGTCGGTGCCGGCCTGACGCTCGCCGTCAGCGTCCAGGCCGCCTCCACCGTGCATATTTATAATTGGTCGGACTACATCGGCGAGACCACCCTGGCGGATTTTGAAAAAGCCACGGGCATCAAGCCGGTGTATGACGTGTTCGATTCCAACGAAACCCTGGAAGGCAAGTTGCTGGCCGGGCGTACCGGTTATGACGTGGTGGTGCCGTCCAACCACTTCCTGGGCAAACAGATCAAGGCCGGGGCGTTCCAGAAGCTCGACAAGGCGCAGTTGCCCAACTATGCCAACCTCGACCCTGTGCTGCTCAAGCGCCTGGAAAAGAACGACCCAGGCAACCAGTACGCCGTGCCTTACCTGTGGGGCACCAATGGCATCGGCTACAACGTCGAGAAGATCAAGGCGGTCCTGGGCGTCGACAAGATCGATTCGTGGGCCATGCTGTTCGAACCGGAAAACATCAAGAAGCTGTCCAGTTGCGGTGTTTCGTTCCTCGACTCCGGCGACGAGATGATCCCGGCGATGCTCAATTACCTGGGCCTGAACCCCAACAGCGAAGACCCTGAAGACTACAAGAAGGCCGAGGCCCAGCTCCTCAAGATCCGGCCTTACGTGACCTACTTCAATTCCTCCAAGTACATCTCCGATCTGGCCAACGGCGAGATCTGCGTGGCCGCCGGTTTCTCCGGCGACATCTTCCAGGCCCGCGAACGTGCCAGCGAAGCCGGCAAGGGCGTCGAAATCGCCTATGTGATTCCCAAGGAAGGCGGCAACCTCTGGTTCGACATGCTGGCGATTCCGCGCGACGCCACCAACATCAAGCAAGCGCATGCCTTTATCAACTATGTGCTCAAGCCTGAAGTCATCGCCCAGGTCAGCGACACCGTCGGTTATGCCAACCCGAACCCGAAGGCTGGCGAGCTGATGGATCAGAAAGTACGTACCGACGAAGCGGTTTACCCACCGCAAGCGGTCGTCGACAAGCTCTACGTCAACTCCGAGTTGCCGCCCAAGATCCAACGACTCATGACCCGCAGCTGGACCAAGGTCAAGTCGGGTAAATAACGTCAACATTCTAAAGGTTCGTCCGCGTGGGGCGAACTGCAAATTCTGTGGGAGTTTCGTAAATGGCAGTTGCCTCCGGCGCCTATAAGAAAGCCCTCGAGGGCGACCAGACACCCAAGCAGGTGTTGGTCAAAATCGACCGGGTCACGAAGAAGTTCGACGAGACGATTGCCGTGGACGATGTGTCCCTGGAAATCAAGAAAGGCGAGATCTTCGCCTTGCTCGGCGGTTCGGGATCGGGCAAATCCACCTTGTTGCGAATGCTGGCCGGTTTCGAGCGGCCTACCGAAGGGCGGATTTACCTCGACGGTGTGGACATCACCGACATGCCGCCCTACGAGCGGCCGATCAACATGATGTTCCAGTCCTACGCCTTGTTCCCCCATATGACCGTGGCGCAGAACATCGCCTTCGGCTTGCAGCAGGACAAGATCCCGAAAGCCGAAATCGATGCCCGCGTGGCTGAAATGCTCAAGCTGGTGCAGATGAGCCAATACGCCAAGCGCAAGCCGCACCAGCTCTCTGGCGGCCAGCGCCAGCGCGTGGCCCTGGCCCGTTCCCTGGCCAAGCGGCCGAAGCTGTTGTTGCTCGACGAGCCGATGGGGGCCCTGGACAAGAAGCTGCGCTCGCAAATGCAGCTTGAGCTGGTGGAGATCATCGAGCGGGTTGGTGTGACCTGCGTCATGGTGACCCACGACCAGGAAGAGGCCATGACCATGGCCGAGCGCATCGCGATCATGCACCTGGGCTGGATCGCCCAGATCGGCAGCCCGATCGACATCTACGAAACCCCGACCAGCCGGCTGGTCTGCGAGTTCATCGGCAACGTCAACATCTTCGAGACCGAAGTGGTGGACGACGCCGAAGGCCACGCGGTGCTGACCTGCAAGGACCTGGACCGCAACATCTACGTGGGCCACGGCATCAGCACCTCGGTGCAGGACAAGTCCGTGACCTATGCCATTCGCCCGGAAAAACTGCTGGTCACCGCCGAACAACCGACCTGCGAGAACAACTGGTCCAGCGGCAAGGTCCATGACATCGCCTACCTGGGCGGCCACTCGGTGTTCTACGTCGAGTTGCCGAGCGGCAAGCTGGTGCAGTCCTTCGTCGCCAACGCCGAACGCCGCGGCCAGCGTCCGACCTGGGGCGACCAGGTGTTCGTCTGGTGGGAAGACGACAGCGGCGTGGTACTTCGCTCATGAACATGCGCAAACTCAAACGCCGACTCGACCGAATAACGCCCGGTGGCCGCCAACTGGTCATCGGGGTGCCCTTCATCTGGCTGTTCCTGTTCTTCATGCTGCCGTTCTTCATTGTCCTGAAGATCAGCTTCGCCGAAGCCGACGTAGCCATCCCGCCGTACACCGAGATCTACAGCTACGTCGACCAGAAGCTGCAGGTGCTGCTCAACCTCGCCAACTACGCGATGCTGAGCGAGGACGAGTTGTACATCGCCGCCTACCTCGGCTCGCTGAAAATGGCCCTGATCAGCACGGTCTTGTGCCTGCTGATCGGCTACCCGATGGCCTATGGCATCGCCAATGCCCGCAAAGAGATGCAGACGGTGCTGGTGCTGCTGATCATGATGCCGACCTGGACCGCGATCCTGATCCGCGTCTACGCGTGGATGGGCATCCTCAGCAACAACGGCTTGCTCAACGGCTTTTTGCTGAGCATGGGTTTTATCAACGAACCGCTGCAGATCCTCAACACCAACCTGGCGGTGTATATCGGGGTCGTCTACTCCTACCTGCCGTTCATGATCCTGCCGCTGTACGCCAACCTGGTGAAACATGACCCCAGCCTGCTGGAAGCCGCGTCGGACCTGGGTTCGAGCACCTTCAACAGTTTCTGGAAAATCACCGTGCCACTGTCCAAGAACGGCATCGTCGCCGGTTGCATGCTGGTGTTCATCCCCGTGGTGGGCGAGTTCGTGATCCCGGAACTGCTGGGTGGCCCGGAAACCCTGATGATCGGCAAAGTGCTGTGGCAGGAATTCTTCAACAACCGTGACTGGCCGGTGGCATCCGCCCTGGCGGTGGTGATGCTGGCGATCCTGATCGTGCCCATCATCCTCTTCAACCGCAGTCAGGCCAAAGAAATGGAGGGCAAGGAATGAAGCGCTTCAGTTTTTCAAGCCTGATGCTGGTGCTGGGCTTGCTGTTCATCTACGCGCCCATGCTGATCCTGGTGATCTACTCGTTCAACGCCTCGAAACTGGTGACGGTGTGGGGCGGTTGGTCGATCAAGTGGTACGTCGGCCTGTTGGACAACAGCCAGTTGATGGGCTCGGTGGTGCGCTCGCTGGAGATCGCCTGCTACACGGCGATTGCCGCGGTGGCCCTGGGGACGCTGGCGGCCTTCGTGTTGACCCGCATCACCCACTTCAAGGGCCGCACGCTGTTCGGCGGCCTGGTCACCGCGCCACTGGTGATGCCGGAAGTGATCACCGGCCTGTCGCTGTTGCTGCTGTTCGTAGCCATGGCCCAGATGATCGGCTGGCCCCAGGAGCGTGGCATCGTCACGATCTGGATTGCCCACACCACGTTCTGCGCGGCGTATGTGGCGGTGGTGGTCTCGGCGCGCTTGCGTGAGCTGGACCTGTCCATCGAAGAAGCGGCCATGGACCTCGGTGCGCGGCCGTGGAAGGTGTTCTTTTTGATCACCATCCCGATGATCGCGCCATCGCTGGCAGCGGGGGGCATGATGTCGTTCGCGCTGTCCCTGGATGACCTGGTACTGGCGAGCTTCGTCTCCGGCCCTGGCTCGACGACCTTGCCGATGGAAGTGTTCTCGGCGGTGCGCCTGGGTGTGAAACCGGAAATCAACGCCGTGGCGAGCCTGATCCTGCTGGCGGTGTCGCTGGTGACTTTCCTGGTTTGGTTCTTCAGCCGCCGCGCCGAAGAAAGCCGTAAGCGGGCGATCCAGCAAGCCATCGAAGAAAGCGCCGCCGACTCCTGGAAACAACCGGAAGTGCGTCGGGCCGAGACCGCTCCGGTTTAATCGGACGCTGAGTAACTGTGGGAGCGGGCTTGCTCGCGAAAGCGGTGTGACAGTCGACGAAGATGTCGATCGTTCCCACGCTCTGCGTGGTAATGCATCCGGTGACGCTCCGCGTCACCTTGCAGAAGCGGAACGCCGAGCGTCCCTGGCGGCATTCCCACGCGGGGCGTGAGGAACGCTTCCGCAGCCACCCCAACTTGCTCGTTCCCACGCTCCTGCGTGGGCATGCATCCCGTGACGCTCCGCGTCACCTTGCAGAAGCGGAACGCGGAGCGTCCCTGGCGGCATTCCCACGCGGAGCGTGGGGAACGATCGATACCTGTGGGAGCGAGCTTGCTCGCGATAGCGGTGTAGCGAAGATGTCAGTTATCGCCGCTCATTTCTTTAGCGCGTCATGGGCCTCCAGCGCGCGCAGGGAGTAGATGTACGCCGCGCCCGCGTTCAGGGACACCGCGGTGGCCAGAGTGGCGGCGATTTCTTCGCGGGTGGCGCCGGCCTTGATGGCGGCGTCGGTGTGTACGCCGATGCAACCGTCACAGCGCGTGGTGATGGCGACGGCGATGGAGATCAGCTCACGGGTCTTGGCATCGAGCACGTCATTTTCAGCCGCGGCTTCGTCCAGGGCCATGTAGGCCTTGACCATCTTCGGATTGCTTTTGCCCAGGGCGCCAAAGGCGCTCTTGATGGTAGGCAGCAGCTCGGACCAGTTATTGAACATAGCGTTGACTCCTGATGGGAAAGGCGGGATTGCGTCCTTGTAGTCTTGACCATCAATGACGATCAAGGCCGGGTGGCGATGAAAAGACTTGTGCGCCCGCTTCAGGGCGCCCGGGCCGGCAACAGTTTCAAGGTGCCATGGGTATTGGCCGTCACTTCTTCCTCGGCCAAATGCGCCTGGTGATACAGCCCCTCTATGTACGCCTCGGCCTGATCCTCGTAATGCTTGTCGAACGGCACGCCGCTCTGGCCAACGGGGTTGATGGTGACGCTGTGGGTCGGGTCGGCGAAGTCGATGATGCGCCGTGTCGAAGGCCCGTAGGTCACCGGCCACGGCGCCGGACCGATTTTGGCGGAGAGGTTGTTGGGTACCTCGTGGGTACCCGGTGCGGCAAACGGACCGACATTGAAGATCCGGTCCAGCGGCTTTTGCAGACCCAGCGGATGACCATGGGTCAGGGTATGAGCCTTGCCCCACTGCCATTGCGTGGCATCGTCACCCAGGGTGGTCCGCAGGTGCGCCAGGCTTTTCTTCCAGGCAATGTTCACCGTGTCGGCACGGGTTTCCACGCCCAGCGTCGTGCGGTCATCCCACCACGGTGAATCCTTTGAAGCCGCCAGGCGTGGCAGGGCTGCGTCGATCACCCGGGTCGACAGGGCGGTTTCGAAGAAGCCGTCACCCAGTTCATCGTGCAGGGCGGCGTCGGCCAGGTTGAACAGGAACTGGTTGAACAGCGTCGCGCTGATGGAATCCAGTGGGTAATCGCCTTGCCATTGGGCCAGTTGCTCCACCCATTTGCGCTCCTGCGGATCGCTGATCACCTCGCGCAACACCGGCAACAAAGGCGCGAGCAGGCGCGGGCCGTAGGCGGTGGTGGTGCCCAGTTGCAGTTTCTGGGTGGTTTCGATGTCCCACTTCGCCTGCTTGTCGCTGAGCTGGTGGTTGAGTTGCTGGCCACGGTCGGCGAGGTTGTAATAACCGGGGATCTCGATGCCGCTGGCCGGCACCGGCTGGAAATTGGCCGAGACGATGTAGCCCCGCGCCGGGTTCTCCTCCTGCGGGTTGTTGCTGAACGGATAGAAGCCTTCCTTTTCCGCCTCCGGGCTGCTGCCATCGAGAATGAAGCCGGGCTTCACGCCGACTGGCCGCTTGGGCAGTTGCGCGGCGGCCCACCAGCCGATGTCCCCCTTGGCGTTGGCCCACACCACGTTCAGCCCCGGCGCGTGGATCTTGGCCGAAGCGCCGCGAGCCTTGGTGAGGGTGTCGGCGCGGTTGAGCTGGTAAAAGGCCTCGAGGATCGGGTTGCGGCTTTCCAGGAACCCCCACCACATCGCGACCGGGGTCTTGCCGGCGTTCGCGCCGAGGGCATCGTTGACGATCGGGCCATGGGGCGACTGGCGCAGCACCAGCGTCACCGGCGCCTGGCCCTTGACCGCGATCTGCTGCTCGCTGCGGGTCATGTCCACCCATTTGTCGCGATACCAGACCTGTTCGGGATTGTCCGGGTTGACCTTCTCGGCGATCAGGTCCAGGTCGTCGTTCTGGAACATGGTGATGCTCCAGCCAAAATCCCGGTTCATACCCAGCGTCGCGAAGGGCAGCAGCGCCTGGTATTGCCCGTAGAGTTCGAACCCCGGGGCCGACAAATGCGCCTCGTACCACACCGAAGGCGTGGAAAAACGGATGTGCGGGTCACCCGCCAGCAACGGCTTGCCGCTGTGGGTGCGGCTGCCGGAGACCGCCCAGGCATTGCTGCCCTCGAACTGCGGCAGGCCGTTATCAGCCAGGGCCTGCTCGCTCAGGCGGGCCAGGGCGTCGAGGTCTTTCCAGTCGGCGGCAGCCAGCGGCAGGCTGCCCTTGCGACCTTCGGCCAGCACGCCCTGAGGCTGCCAGTCGAGGTCGAAAATGTTCAGGTAGTTGGCACCCAGCACATCGCGCACGTAGGTCAGCAGGGGTTCGGTGCGAAAGGCGGCGGCGAAGCTGTAGGCCATGTAGCCGGTAATGCTCACGGTGTCTTCGGCGGTGAAGGGGCGCTTGGGAATGCCCAGCACATCGAATTCCACGGGACGGGTGTGGCTGTCCTGGTAGGCGTTGATCCCATCCAGATAGGCTTGCATGGCGAGCCAGGCGGGGGATTGTGGGTCCTGCTCGGTCACGTAGGCCGCGGCACGCTCGCGAATGCGCAGGCTGCGCATCAGCTTGTCGGTGTCGAGCAGTTTCGGCCCCAGCACCTCGGCCAGCTCACCACGGGCGAGGCGGCGCATGATCTCCATCTGAAACAGCCGATCCTGGGCATGGACATAACCGAGGGCGCGGTACAGGTCGGTTTCGTTCTCGGCGCGGATATGCGGCACACCGCGTTCGTCGTAGCGCACCGTCACCGAGCCATGCAGCCCTTGCAACTGCACCGTGCCTTGGCGGGTGGGCTGCTTGCTGTAGAGGTAGCCACCCGTGACGATGATCGCGGTGACGATCAATGACAGGAAGGCGATGAGGGTGCGTTTCATGGTGATTCCTTATTCTGGTGACAGCGGTCCCTTGGTGTCGCTGTTGATTCCCTGTGTAGCATAGGGCTGCTTCCCGGCGCATCGTCCGTCGGAGGGATTTTCTCCAAGTCGCCTCGCGGGCCAGAGTATAGGCGGTGGAAGGTTTCAGGCAGCGGCTGGGCTTTGGAGGCCGGCGCGGCGAATCGGAAGGCTATCGTTGATCGGCATGGCAATCACGTCGGTCGTCGTCGAAGCGCAAAGGGATGTGGGTCGGCGTGTGTCGCGAGGGCCGGCCACAGGAGGCTCCTGCGGCCGGCGTAGAAGGACGGTTTCAACCGATGAGCGTCAAGCCAGCGAAAGATAGCCCGGCGAATTCATCAGCTTGGCCGGGTAGTGGGTGCAGGTTCGTTGGACGGCCCGCCCTGGGGTCGCGCTTCGCCTCGCTCTGCCAGTTGAATGTTATCGCCAGAGGCTTTTTTGGGCCGCGGTGCCAGGCTTTGGGCCCATTCCGTACCCAGGTTAAGCCCCGCGATAGCGGTTTGCGGAACGACCTGGGTAAGGCCGCGGGTCACGTGGTAGGTATTTTCGAGGTCGCGCCGCCAGCCTTCCGGCTGGGTGTGGGGCAGGCCGTCTCGGTTTGGATTTGTCACGTTCTGCAGCGGTACGTTTGCTCGCTTGGTCAGGTCGTCTTTGCCGCTCAGCGCCTTGTTTTCGAGCGGTGCCGCCACACTGTTGGCGAAGAACGGAAGCAGCGTCAGGCCGGAGGAGAAGAAGGTTGTGACAATCTGCTCCATTTTTTCCCGCACTTCCGGGTTTTCACCCACCGCGGCTGCGTCGCCCACGGCTGTACGCATGGCGACCCCTTCGCCTACGCCAACGATCCGGTTGGCGAGGTCGCTGACGTTGGCCATGCTGATCGGGTTGAGCTTTCCTGTCGCTTCGGAAAACGCCTTGGGTAACAGTTCGCCCCAGTTGCGGTTTTCCTTGGTCACCCGGTAGGTGGGAATCTCCTCATCACCGTGGGTTTGCGCATATTTCGCCACTGCCTGGCCCCCCGCCATGAAGGTGCCGCCTACTGCTGAGGCCGTCGTGCGGGCGATGATGCCGCCGGCATTTACCGAGGTGAATTGATCAATGGTATCGCGCACGGCATGGGCGGCACCGAAGGCGAGGTAGCCGGTGAAGTCACCACTCATGGTGCCAAAGTTGTTCGCGTTCTGTTTGAGCTTGAAGTCGTTGCGTTTTTGCTCCTGTGTGAGGTCGAGGGCATCGCGTCCAGCGTTCTCGACCCGACGTCCGTCCTGGGTGACGACTTGCAGGGCCTTGGGATAGACCGACATTGGATCGACTTTTTCCAGGCCGGCGCCGATGGTCTTGTCGACGACGACCTGGACGAATGGGCGGATGCCGTCGCTGATCACCTTGTGGGCGGCGCCTAGGACAGTCGAGGTCGCCGCGACATGCTTGCCGTAGGAGGCGTCCGCCATTTTTTCATCAATCGACGCTGTGATCGCGCCAAAGTGGCCCGCAGACGCCACGCCCTGCGGGATCCCCGCCCCGGCGAACACCGCCAGGCCGGTTACAAAGCCGCTTTTGGTCTTGAGGTCGGCGACATAGTCCTGGCGTGCGACGTTCTTCAGTGCGGTGTCCAGCACCTCGTTTTTCTTCGTCGCCGTCGCCAGTTCGCTTGGCGTGTTCGGCTTGTCGTCATCGGTCTTGAGCAACTCGCCAAGCTCCCCCTGGACCTCGAGCAACTGATCCAGTTGATCTTTCGCCAGGTCGCGTTCGGGTCGGGAAAGGCTCTCGTTGGTCGCGGCACTCTGCGCGTGCTCGATTCGGCTTTCCATGAAGGTATTCAAGCGCGTGGGCATGTCTTGCGTCATGGCTTGCATGACACCCTTGGCATAACCGCGGAAGGCTTCATGGCTATTTTTCAGCAGTTGGCGATCGTTCCCTTCCGGGGTTTTATCAATGACTTCCTGGCACAACGAATGATAGGCGCCAAGGGTATTACCCATGCGCTCGCAGTGTTTGTCCCAGACTGCCTTGAAACCGCCGTCCTCTTTCCGGTCGCCCTCATTCTTGGCCAGGTACTCGTTGAAGTCCTTGACGAATGCCTCGGTTTCTTCATGGCCCGACAGCATCGGGTGTGGCGTGCCGCCGAGTGCGGCGAGATGCTTCTGTACATCTTGATAACTTGTGCCTGGCGCGTAGCCCAATACCTTGCCTTCCAGGCTCATGTGCTCACGTGCATAGCCAATGGGGTCGCTCTCAGGGTTTTTCTTGCCGAGGCTGGTGACCAGTCCTGTCAGGCGCTGTTGCCTGGTTCGGAGTGTTTGCTGGGTCTTGTCGGTCGCCTGTCCTTCGAAGTGATAAGGCACCAGGGGATTGGTGGAGGGACGAACCTGCCCGGACAGGCTGGTTCCCACTGGCGTGATCCGATCGTCCTGCTGGTGCAACGCCGCCGAGCTGGTGCTTCGTCCTACTGATAAATCTGGCATGTCGTGTTCTCCTAGATTGACAGGGCGCTGTTGAGCCCGGTGCTACGGGGGGTGGGTTTGTGCTGGGTGGTCTTGGCGGTGTCGTTTGGGCTGGCACCGTCGAAGAAGTAGCCATCGCGCCAAATCAGCGCCATGTCGGCAGCACCGCCCATCAGCCCGAGCAGGCGCTCGGCCGTGAGGGTTTCCAGGGGGACGTGGCCGATCAGGATCACCTGTTCGCTGTCGCGGTTGTAAGACAGGGAAGGGCAGAACGCGCCGCTCAGCAGGTACAGGTTGGTTTCCAGCAGCCGTTGCAGGACCGCCTCCCGATTCGCCACCGGCAATGGCCCGAAGCTGCAGTAGATAAAGACGTCTCCCTCACCCACGCCTGGGGTGTGCTTCAGGGAAAAGTCCACATCCTTGACCGACAGGTTCGCCTGCTCGTAGAACGCTGCCGGGGTAGGAATCATTGTGAGTTCGCAGAGCTGATCGATCAGCTTGCAATAGATGGGTGACGCCATGAGTGACCTCGCATTGTCATCCAGGCGCCGACGAGCGCCTGCTGCCCATGGTGAGTGACAGCTGCGGCATTTCGGTTCCAACCGAGCCCCTGCCGCCCGATGACGGCGTGCCGGACGAGCCGCGTGGAACCGCTGCCTTGCGATCTGCCACCCAATGGCGCCACCTCACTCAAGGTTGACCGCCCATGTCTCGATCAATTGCACCTTTGCCGGCCCTTCGCTTCGTCCCCAAAGGGTTGTCCATGCTGGCCATGGGGACCTTGCTGTATGGCTGCCAGCACCTCGAACCGCAGTTGACCATCGGTGATCCGTTCGCCAACGAGCCTTACCGCTCGCAACTGCGCTGGCTTGAGCCGGCGCCTACGGACACGATCATCCAGATCGGCGAGTCATCCCCGCAAAGCGGCGGCAGCCTGTGGACGCGCATGCGCCAGGGGTTTTCCTTGCAGGCCAAGACCCAGGGTGTGGCGCGTATCGATGAGCAACGCCGCTGGCTGATGGATCGCCCGGCTTTTCTCACCCAGACCGGGCGTGCCGGCAGCCGTTACTTGCATTTCATCGTGGGTGAACTGAACAAGCGCAACATGCCGCTGGAACTGGCGCTGCTGCCAGCCATCGAGAGCGGGTTCAATCCGAACGCCCAATCGCCGGCCCAGGCCCTGGGCCTCTGGCAATTCATTCCCGCCACGGGGCGCCGCTATCAATTGCAGCAGCGGGGCGACTATGACGAGCGCCGGGACATTCCGTCATCGACGCGGGCCGCCCTGGATTATCTGTCCTACCTGCACGATTACTTCGACGGCGACTGGCTGCTGGCGCTGGCCGCCTACAACGCCGGGGAAGGGCGCGTACGCGACGCCATCACGCGCAATCGCGCCCGCGGCCTGGCGACCAACTATTGGAACCTGTCGTTGCCCGGCGAGACCCAGAACTATGTGCCGCGGCTGCTGGCGCTGTCGCAACTGGTGAATGCGCCCGCCGACTATGGCGTGAGCCTGGCGCCCATCGCCGACCAGCCGTATTTCCAGATGGTCACCTTGTCGCAGCCGGTGGACCTGGCGCACCTGGCGCAGTTGTCCGGTGTTCATGAACGAGAATTGCGCATGCTCAACCCTGCCGCGCGCGGCAGGGCCAGGGGGCGCCTGCTGATGCCCCTGGACGCATCGCGCAGGTTGCTGGCTCAACCGGACATGATCGCCAAGGCCGCGCTGCCCCGCGTAGCCGGTAGCGAAGAACAAGTGGTTGCCTCACCCGGCACCGGCACCGGCACCGGCACCGGCACGGCCGAGCCGCAGGTGGCGGAGGTGGTAGTGCCGCCAGGGGTGTGAGCCGGTTGCTTCCAGAAGCGGAACGCGGAGCGTCCCTGGCGGCATTCCCACGCGGAGCGTGGGGAACGATCTTCCGCAGCCTGATCTTTCGCTTAAGTGAATAGCATTGAGCCGATCGTCCAGGGTTTACAGGCAGCCCATCGCGACATTGGCCAGGCCGCGCGCGCGTGGGTCCATCAAGACGTAGGAGCCAATGGTGTTGCAGGCGAAGCCGAACGCCACGCCGCGTTCAGGGTCGGCAAACCCGATGGTGCCACCGGCGCCCATGTGGCCGAACGCCTCGTTACCCATGCCATAACTGCCGTTCGCTACGTCCGGCTGGTTGAGCATGATGCCCAGGCCGAAACGCGTTGGGGTCTGGATGGTCGGGTCGTATTCGGCGCTGTGCTCGCGCAACATTTCGTTGAGCAGCGGTGACTCCAGCAGTTGCCCGTCGAGCAGGCCTGCGTAGAACGCCGCCAGGCTGCGGGCATTGCCGTGTCCGTTGGCCGCTGGTTGGGTCATGCGTTTCCAGCCCGTCTCGTTACTGCGTCCCAGCACCATGGGCGGGTTGGCGAAGGCCAGCGCGCTCATGGCGGTCGGCTCGTTGAGCACGTCCTTCAAAACCCGGCCAAACGCTTCGTCGTCGATCTCGTCTTTGGTGCGCGCCATGTAGGCGCAGCGGGCGATGGTCGCGTCGTCCAGGCCGAGGTGAAAATCCAGCCCGAGCGGCACCGCCACGCGTTGGTGAATGCTTTGCGCCGGCGTCAGGCCATCCACCCGACGTAGCAATTCGCCGAGGATCCAGCCGAACAGCAAGGGTGAATAGGTCTGCTGTTCCCCAGCCGCGGCCCAGGGAGTTTCCTCGGCGATCAGGTCGGTCATGGTGTCCCAGTCGTAGAGGGTTTCCGGTGCCAGGGGCGTGCGCAGCGCAGGCAGCCCGGCACGGTGGCAAAGCACCTGGCGCAGGGTGATCGACGCTTTGCCGGCGTTGGCGAAGGCCGGCCAGTAGTGGCAGACCGGCGCGTCCAGGTCCAGGCGTCCTTCGCCGACCAGCTGCATGATCGCCACCGCCGTGAAGGGCTTGGTGCAGGAAAACAGATTGAGCAGCGTGTCGCGCTGCCAATGGCTGTCCGGCTCCGGCCCGGCAGTGCCGGCCCACAGGTCTATAACGGTTTCGCCGTCAATCTGGATGCAAAGGGCGGCGCCGCGTTCGAAGGGGCTTTGCATCAGCCGGATAAACGCCTCTTTGACCGGTTCGAAACGAGTGTCGCATTGGCCATGGATTGCAAGTGCACGCGTCATGTCAGCTTCTCGCAGGGGTTGGTGTTTTCCCTTGAGTGACCGTGGCCGTGCAAACGGTTCACCGGCAGGTAACCCACATGGATCTTTTTTGGCGCGCCCGGCCACTCAGGAGCAACGATTCATGCCCCTGGAGAGTGTTCATGGCTTACGAGCGTACCCTTGATTTGAATAGCGACGCCTTTCGTGGCGAGGCTTATCGGCATTATGCGGCGCTGCGCCAGGCGTCCCCGGTGTTTCTCAGCCAGGCCGAAGGGCAGTTGCCGATGTGGTACGTCACCGGTGCGCGGGAAGTCGAGGAGGTGCTGCTGGACAACGAGCGCTTCGCCCGTGACCCGTCGCGGATCGATGCGCAGTTCGCCGCGATGCTCGGCGGCGAACAATCCATCGCGTTTCTTAACGACCACATGCTCAACCGCGATGGCGACAGTCATCGCCGCTTGCGTCGCCTGGTCAACAAGGCCTTCACGTTGAAGGCGGTGAATGCCCTGCGGCCGCGTATCGAACAGATCGCCGAGACGTTGCTGGAACCCGTGTGGTCGAGCGGCCAAATGGACGTGGTGAGCCAATATGCATTCCCGTTATCGATCACTGTCATCGCCGAATTGCTTGGCGTCCCTGCACAAGATCGTGACGATTTCCGCCGCTGGTCCCACATGATCGTCCAGCAGGTGGGGCATGACCTGAGCGAGTTGCAGCGTTGCTACAAGGAATTCGCGGGCTACATGCTCGCGTTGATCGACCAGCGTCGAGCACAGCCGGGCGATGACCTGGTTTCGGCGCTGGCGCAGGTCGAGGAAGAGGGCAGCATGCTCAGCCAGAGTGAGCTGTGCAGCATGATCGCGCTGCTGATCATCGCCGGGCACGAAACGTCGGCATCGATGATCGGCAATGCGGTGCACATGCTCGTGCAGCACCCGAAGGTGCTGGCGCAATTGCGTGACGAGCCGGCGTTAATGCCTGGCGCGGTCGAGGAGCTTCTGCGCTATGACTCTTCGGTGGAGCGGGCCATGGTCCGCTTCGTTACCCGGGACACCGAACTGGCCGGACAACGCTTGCTACGCGGGCAACTGCTGATTGCGGTGGTGGGCTCGGCCAATCGTGACGAAACGCTGTGTGCAAACCCTGACACGCTCGACATCACTCGCCCGGCCTGCCCGCACATGTCGTTCGGCAAAGGCACGCACTATTGCCTGGGCGCCTCGTTGGCCCGGCAGGAATTGGAAATCGCCTTGAACACACTTCTTCGGTGCTGCCCTGGGCTGCAATTGGCGGTCGATCCCGGTGCCGTGCGCTGGCGCTACGTACCCAACTTCAGGGGGCCGGAGGCGTTGCCGGTGTGTTGGTCGGTGGATGGATCACCGAGGTCTTGATGAAAAGGGGGCTGCTGCGCAGCCCAGCGGGAGCAAGCTCCCTCGCCACGGGTTTATCGACTGAACAACAGGGTCTGCGGGGGCTGTGCAAAAAATGGCATCGGCTCGAATGAGCGCAGGCCCATGCCTTGGAAAGAGGCGGCTCGCCCGACGTCCAGCCGGACGAGCCGTGGACTCACGCCAGGCTGGCCTCCTCGTTTTGCGCCGGCGCTGAAAGGGAGATGGATGCCGTGTCGCCTGGCGTCAGGTGCAGTCCATAGAGCACGACGTCCGCACGGTTATCAGCGAACCGGGCAATCCCTGGGAAGCGTCCCCATTGGGTCGCGCCGAGCCCTTGTACGCCGCGTTTGCTGGCCTCGTTGTGCTCGATGATCCAGGCCACCAGCGTCTCGAAACCATACTGCCTGGCCAACACCACCGCGGCTTGGCCAAGGCGAATACCGACGCCGCTGCCGATGTGGTCGCTGCGTACGTAGATCGACACTTCACCGGTCAATCGGCAGGCCTGGGCTCCCCAACAGAAGCGGTTGACGATCAACCAGGCGACGACTTCGCCAGCGCGTTCGAGCACATAGATCGGATCACCCTCCTTGACGAAACAGTCGACGAAAAACGTCATTTCCTTCAGGGAAAACGCTCTGAGCACGGGGGAGCTGGTACCTCCCAGAGCGCTTTCGTTGAAGATATCTGTCATCACCGGCAAGTCGTCGGGGGTGTAGCGGCGCACGCCGCGTGGCAGGTCGGGTCGGCTGTTCAAACGATTGTGGGTCATGGCCGGGCTTCTCCATAGACGCTTCGTTTGAGTTGTTCACGCGCGCGAAACAACCTTGAACGCACGGTACCAATGGGGACGCCCAGCCGCTCGGCGGCATCGCGGTAGCTGCTCTCGGTGTCCACGGCGGTCCACAGGGTATCGCGCATGTCCTTGGGCAACTCATCCATGGCTAACAGCGTGCGATCCAACAGCCGACGGTTGTCGCACAGTTCACTCAAGTCAATGTCGTCACTGGACTCGTTGAACTCGCTCTCATCGAACGTGCTCAGCGGCGGCTGCGCATAGAAGCGGCGGAAGTGGTTGCGGATCAGGTTGAGGGCGATGCCACACAACCAAGTGTCCTGCTTTGCCAGCCCTTTGAACTTCTGCTGGTTGCGCCAGGCTTCCAGGTACGTGAGCTGGATGATGTCGTCGGCGTCGTCTTGATTGAGTACACGTTTTTGCACAAACAGACGCAGCTTGCGTTCCTCGCCGAAGCAGATGTCTGGCGCACCTGTGGGGGCCGGGGAGGTTTGCGGGGGGGCCATGAGATTCAGGCTGTTCATTAATAAATCCCTCTGAGTAGGTTCCATAGCGTCGATCAAAATGTCGACGTTTCCCCCGTCAGCAGGACCTGTGCCAAGCCGGATTAATGATTTATCTTTCTGATAATTAAGGGTTTTTTACTAGTGCTTTTGCTCTATTTGTGCAAGGGCATGCACAGCCGTCCCAAGCGCCACTGCATGAAATTGCACCGAGCGAACGCTCGGGCAGGAAACCCTTGCGAAGCGGTCAGAAAGGGCCATGGCCGCTGATGGAACTGAATGCTGGATAGCCGCCACCCACTGAGCGTCCGAAACCACGCTCACGGCCATCATGAAAGTAGAAGCCCCGACAAATGCGCATATTGCCGCCAACCTTGCCCAGACCGCTTCGGCCGTCGTGGGCATCGGCAAGCCTGTCGAATCGTTTCAGGCCGTGCAGTCCAATTCGATGGAGGAGGTCGGCATGACCTTCAGCCATCATGTGGAGCGCAATACCAAGGCGCTGAGCCAGCGGCGCATCCGCAATGCCCGCAGCGAGGTGGGCCAGGTGCGCGTCGAGACGCGCGAGCAGTTGGAAGAGTGGTACGACCAACTCGGCCACCCAGGCAAGCAGAGCCTGGGGGCAATGGCCGCCCAGGCGGGTTTGTTGTTGTGTGGCGAGCCGGTGCTTGAAGAGGTGGTGCAGTCCACCGGTGGTGACCCGGCCCGTACCGACCTGATCCTGCAGCAAGCCTTGCGCGAGGCCGAAGTTCAAGGTCGTCTCGTCGAAGCCCAGCGCGCTCGCGACTACCTGCAACTATTGCGCGAGCGTTATGGCGCGCAGATCCAGGCGGGCATGAACATCGCCGAGGCCTTGCGCGCTGCGGGCGGCGATCCCGAACTGCGCCAGGCGGTACGGCGGCTCTATTACGACACCGTGGTGCTCAAGCAATCGTTGCCCACCATGATGCAGGCGTTGCTTGGCTTGTTCGGCGAGGCGGCCTTCGTGCCGGGGCTGGACATGATGCGCCGGGCACTGGCTGACGATATCGCGGCGCACACACCGTCACGTCCCACCGCCCTGTTGCGCACGTTGTTGATCGGCCTGGCCGCCTCGACGCAACTGGGCAGTGTCCTGCACAGCTGCCGCCGTTTGCTCGAGCAACTGGCCTGCAGTTGCCCGGCCAGCCAGCTCACGGCGGTGCTGTTGCTCCAACGCATGCTGGGGTTTGTCAGCAGTGGCCTGTCGGCGGCGGAAGTACGGCGTATCGGGCGTGAACTGGGTGGAGAAGAGGAGCGGGACCAACTGGTCTCCCTGAACGGCCTGTACCCCTTGCTCAAGCGTTTGCCGCTGCCCCTCTGGCGGGATAGCAAAAGCCGACAGACCGCGTTGAAGAACCTGTTGGTGCTGCTCGATGAGCGTTCCCGTGGCGAGCCCCGAAGCCAGACCGCTGCCCCGGTGATTGGAGCACGCTCATGATCGCCCTGTTGAACAAAGTCGCCAACGAAGCGGTGCGGCGCATCGAGGTGGTCGGGGCGTTCGTGGTGCTCGGCATCGTGTTCATGCTGATCCTGCCCTTGCCGACCTCGGTGGTCGATGCGCTCATCGCGATCAACATCTGCATCTCCTGCCTGCTGATCGTGCTCTCGCTGTACCTGCCGCGACCGTTGGCGTTTTCCTCGTTTCCGGCGGTGCTGCTGCTAACCACGCTGTTCCGGCTGGCGTTGTCGGTGGCGACCACCCGGTTGATCCTGCTCCAGGGCGACGCCGGCCATATCGTCCAGGCGTTCGGCGATTTTGTAGTGGGGGGCAACCTGGCGGTCGGGTTGGTCATCTTCCTCATCCTGACGGTGGTCAACTTCCTGGTGATCACCAAGGGCTCGGAGCGGGTCGCCGAAGTGGCGGCGCGGTTCACCCTGGACGCGCTGCCGGGCAAGCAGATGTCCATCGACAGCGACCTGCGCGCCAACCTGATCGATGTCAGCGAAGCCCGGCGGCGTCGCGAGGAATTGAACAAGGAAAGCCAGCTGTTCGGTGCGATGGACGGGGCGATGAAGTTCGTCAAGGGCGATGCCATCGCGGGTTTGGTGATCGTGGTGATCAACCTCATCGGCGGCTTTTCGGTGGGCATGATGCAGCATGACATGGGCGCATCCGAATCGATGCACTTGTACGCCGTGTTGACCATCGGTGACGGTCTGATCGCGCAGATTCCGGCCCTGCTGATTTCTCTTACTGCGGGCATGATCATCACCCGCGTATCGCCGCAAGGGCAGCCGGCAGGCAGTAGCGTCGGCAAGGAAATCGCCCAGCAGTTGACCGCCGAACCCAAGGCCTGGGTGATCGCTTCGGTGGGAATGCTCGGCTTCGCGGCCTTGCCCGGCATGCCCACGCTGGTGTTCATCGTCATCGCCTTGATCACCGGCACCGCCGGCATCGTCCAGCTCTACTCGCGCGCCCGGCTGGCCCGCCAGGGCGACCAGCCAGCGGAGGTCGTGGCCCCGGCACAGAACGGCGCCGAAGACCTGCGCAGCTTCGACCCGACCCGTGCCTATCTTCTGCAGTTTTCCAAAGCCATGGAAGGCAACGCGGCCGCCGAGGAAGCCATCCAGGCGATCCGCAAAAAGCGTAACGCGCTGGTGGCCGGCTTTGGCCTGACCCTGCCGCCCTTCGAGATCGAATACAGCGCGCTGCTGGAAGACGACGAGTTCCGCTTCTGCGTGCACGAGGTGCCGATGTTGCGGGCAACTTTCGGAGAGCGCGTGGCCGTGGCGCGCGGGCCGCTGCCGTTGGAACCGCGCGACGGGCAGGTCGGCAGCGAGGTGCGCGACGAGCAGCAGTGGCTCTGGCTGACGCCTGACGATCCGCTGCTGGCGGACGAACGCGTGGAGGCGGTGTCGGCCGCCGAGTTGCTGGTGGAGCGCATGAGCCGCGCGATGTTTGCCACGGGCCCACAATTTTTGGGGCTTCAGGAGAGCAAGTCGATTCTCAGTTGGCTCGAAGCGGGCCAGCCAGAGCTGGTGCAGGAACTGCAGCGGACCATGCCGTTGGCCCGTTTCGCGGCCGTGCTCCAGCGCCTGGCCGGCGAAGGTGTCCCGCTGCGCGCGGTGCGGCTGATCGCCGAGTCCTTGATCGAGCACGGGCAGCACGAGCGCGACGTCGGTGCGCTGACCGACTACGCGCGCATCGCCCTGAAGTCGCAGATCTATCACCAGTACCGCGACGAAGATGGCCTGCACGTGTGGCTGTTGACGCCGGAAACCGAAGGCCTGTTGCGCGATGCGCTGCGCCAGACCCAGACGGAAACCTTTTTTGCCCTGGAAAGCCTGCATACCCGCGCCTTGGTCATGCAGTTGCGCGAAGGCTTCCCGTTGCGCGCCAAGCGCGTGGCCGTGCTGTTGGTGGCGCAAGACCTGCGGGCTCCGCTACGCGATTTGTTGCGTGACGAATTCAATCACGTGCCCGTGCTCGCCTTCAGCGAGTTGCACAGCAACGCCCAGGTCACCGTGCTGGGGCGCTTTGACCTCGAGCAGGAAAAGCTACGGATGGAGGATGCCGCGTGACGGGCTTGTCTTGGCACGCCAGCAGCGGTGCCTTCACGTAACGATGCAAATCCAGGTGCGTTCGATGGCCTGGCTGTGACAGAGGACGGGGGCCGCCGGTGCCCCGTCGTACAACCGGATCGTGGGCGAGCGTCTGTCGCCCCTTGAGGAATTGACCATGTTCGAACTGCGAGTCTTGAGTGGTCTGCACCGAGGTGCGGCGTTGCCGCTGGTTGGCGAGCAATGGGTGGTCGGGGCGGCGGAGGAGGCCGACCTGGCGCTATACGATCCGGGCATCTGTGGGCGTCACGTGGGCCTGCGGCAGGTGCAGGGCCAGTGGCTACTGGAACGGCTGGAGGGCACGGTTTGCGATGGACAGGGCCAGCCCTGGGCCGCGACCGAGCCCTTGCAGAGCAATGCTCCGTTTGCCGTGGCAGGCGTCTGGCTGTGCCTGGCCCCGGCCGATCAGCCCTGGCCCGAAGAGGCGGCGCTGGACGACGCTGCGCATCTTGCGCTGGACCGGGAAACCCCGAAGCCCGCCGTGCGGCCGTCGTGGCCCAAGCGCCTGGCCATTGCCGCGGCGGTGATCACCGTTGCCTCCAGCGCCTGGGCCTTTACCAGCCAGCCGGCGCAGACCGTGGCGCGCAGCCCGGCCCAGCAGCTCAAGCAGACCAAGGTGGCCTTGGACAATGTCGAGGCGGTCCGCCTGGAGCTAGATCGCATGTTGCAGGAGCGCGATTTGGGCGCCGGTGTGCGGGTCGAGAGCCAGGACGACCGGCTGGTCCTGGTGGGTGAGTTGCCGCGCCAGCGCCTGGCGATGGTCGAACGACTGATCGAGCGCTTCCAGGAGCGCTATGAAACGCCGATCGGGATCACGGCCAACGTCAAGGAACGGCTGACGAAACTGCCGTTTCAGATCGCCCAGATCGTGGGCGGCAAGCACGGTCACGTGGTCACCGCCGATGGCCGTCGGTTGTTCCTGGGCGACCAGATCGATGGCCTGCGCTTGACTGCCATCGACAGCGGCAAAGTCACCTTCGAGGGCGACCAACGCTACGAGGTCACCTGGTGATGACGCAGGCGGCCATCGCGCGACTGGAGGCCTGGGAGGCCGGGCAATTGGCGCACTTGCGTCGCTTCGCGCCGGTCATGGTGCGCGGACGGGTGCAGCGGGTCAGCGGCATCTTGCTGCAGTGCCGGCTGCCGGGGGCGCAGATCGGCGACCTCTGCCGGGTCGAGCGCGACGCCCGCGAGCCGCTGCTCGCCGAAATTGTCGGCTTCGACCAGCACGATGCCTTGCTCAGCGCCTTGGGCGGGCTGGAGGGCGTCCGGGTCGGTGCGGCGGTGGAGCCGCTGGGCATGCCGCATCGGGTGTGCGTGGGGCCGCAGTTGCTGGGCCAGGTGCTGGATGGATTCGGCCGGCCGCTGGTGGATGGCGGCGCGGGAGCCTTCGCCGGTGCGCATGTGCCGAATGCGTCGCAGGTGATTGGCGAGGCCCCGGCGCCCACCGCGCGACCGCGCATCCAACGGCCCTTGATGACCGGCGTACGGGCCATCGACGGCCCGCTGACGCTCGGCGAAGGCCAGCGTGTGGGACTGTTCGCCGGCGCCGGTTGTGGCAAGACCACACTGTTGGCGGAGATTGCCCGGAACGTTGATTGCGATGTCATCGTGTTCGGCCTGATCGGCGAGCGTGGGCGCGAACTGCGTGAATTCCTCGACCATGAGCTGGATGATGAACTGCGTGCCCGTGCGGTGCTGGTGTGCGCCACCTCCGATCGCTCCAGCATGGAACGCGCCCGCGCAGCGTTCACCGCGACGGCATTGGCCGAGGGTTTTCGTGCCCGGGGCCAACGCGTGCTGCTGCTCATCGACTCGCTGACCCGCTTCGCCCGGGCCCAGCGTGAGATCGGCCTGGCCGCCGGCGAGCCGTTGGGGCGTGGCGGCCTGCCGCCGTCGGTCTACAGCCTGCTGCCGCGGCTGGTTGAACGGGCCGGGCTGACCCACGAGGGCGCTATCACCGCGTTTTATACGGTGCTCATCGAGCAGGATTCCATGAACGATCCGGTGGCGGATGAAGTGCGTTCGCTGCTCGACGGTCACATCGTGCTGTCTCGCAAGCTCGCGGAGCGTGGCCACTACCCGGCAATCGATGTGCTGGCCAGCCTGTCGCGAATCTTGGCCAATGTGGCCGAGGCGGAGCACCTGCGGGCGGGCATCAATCTGCGTCGGTTGTTGTCGGCCTATGAGCAAATCGAACTGATGTTGCGCCTGGGCGAATACCAGGCCGGTGCCGACCCCTTGACCGACCTGGCGGTGGAGTCGCGTGGCGCCCTGGACGCCTTCCTGCGCCAGGACCTGCGTGAGCCGGAGCAGTTTGCTTCCACGCTCGCCCACCTGCAGCAGTTGACCGCCTATGTCCCGGGTTGATCTGGACGCCCTGGCGCCGATACGCCGCCACCGCGAAGCGCAAGCCGAACGGGCGTGGCGCCAGCAGCGTGAGCGTTTGCGTGAACGCGAAGCCGCGGTTGCCGCCGCGCGCGCGCAAATGCAGGCGACCCGTGAGCAACAGGCGGTGCAGCGCGAGGCGTTGTACGGCGAGCACCGTGGCCGGGCGTTGAGCGTGTGCGAGCTAAATGCCTGGAATACCCAGGAACGTCGCTTGATTGGCGAACTGGCCGAGCAAGCGCGGGCCGTGCAGGCACTGGACGATGAGCAGGCGCAGCAGGCCCGGCACACGGCCGCTGCCCAGCAGCGGCTACAAGGGCGCCGGCGAGATCTGGAAAAGCTCAGCGCAATGATGGAGTACCTGGTGGAGCCCCCCAGCGATGAATGAGCACAGCGTGCGCGGTGGGCCGACACCGCACGGCAATCCCCCGGCGGCCCCCGTTCGGCATCCGCCTCGAGCGTACGAGCAACCGCCTGCCCAGGTGAGTCGGGCAAGCCGTCCGGTGGAGCGTGAGTCCGCCCCTGCCACCGGACGCGACCCGGACCTGACGGCAGGCAGCAGTGACGGTTACTGGTTTCGTCAGTGGGTCGATGCGCCACGGGGCGGTGCGCAGGATGACAGCGCCGGCACCGGTTCGCTGTCGGGCCTGGTGAACCTTTCGAACGGCGAAGAGGAGGCGTTTGTCGACCAGCTCACGCCACGCTTGCGCGCCACCCTCGACCAGCAATTGGACCTGCTACTGCATCTGCCCAATCTGGGCCGCATCAAGGTATCCGCCCGGCGGCCAGGCGGGGCGTGCGGGTGGGACATCGGCCTGAGCAGCGAAAGTGCAGACGTACAGACGCGGCTGTCGAGTCGATCCGGTCGTCTCGAAGAGGCGCTGACCCAAAGCCTGGGCCAGCCGGTCAGCGTGCGCGTAGCGCAGGAAGAAGAGGTTGGCGCGACATGACAGTCCATGCATTGGTGCTGCCGACGGTGGGCAGCGAGGACGCCACCGCCCGGCGGCTATTGGGAATTGGCGTCCGGTTGCCCTTCGAGGTGGCGGGCGAGACGGGCCTGCTGGAACTGACTCCGGGCGGCGTTGCGGCTGGGAGCACGCCGTGTGTGCTGGCGTGTGCCCATGGTGTCTTTACCTTGGACGAGGCCGGCGCGGTGCTTAGCCTGTTCGGTGAATGCCCGGTGGTCCTGCCTGCCGAACCCGGGCCGGATGACACGTGGTTCTGGTCGCTGTTCCAGCAAACCCTGAGCGAGCCCCTGCGCCAGGCCTTCGGTTTTATCAAACCAGCGGCCGGACCCGCGGTGCAGGGCATTGCCTGCCGGCTCGACGTGAGGGTGGGCACGGCCCGCGTCACGAGCCATCTGGAAATGACCGGTGCGACCTTGCTGGGGCTGCTTCGCAGCGATCCCTGGCAACGGCGAGCCGCGCCAAGGATCGAGGGCTTTGCGCTGCGTGTCCCGTTGGAACTGGGACACCTGGCGCTGGCCGCCGGGCAGGTGGCGACGTTGCGCCCCGGTGATGTGTTGGTGCCGCAAACCCCTTTGTTCGATTCATCCGGCCAAGGGCTGATTCGCCTGGGCCGGCATTGTTTGCAGGTGCGGGTACACAGCCGTGCCGCGCCGTTGCGCCTGACCTTGCTCGCTCTGGAGGAGACCGTTATGAGCACCACCACCACCACCACCACCACCGCCGACACCGACACCGACACCGACACCGACACCGACATCCTGACGCCGGACTGGGACGATAGCACCGGCTATGAACCTGACGACCAAACTGGCGAGGCGACTGAGCACCCGCTGTCGGCCTATGCCGCTGAAACCGAGGAGGCGCCGATGACGGAGCCGGTCGCTGCCGATCTCCCCGAGCGTTTCGACGACCTGCCGCTGGCGCTGACGATACGCTGCGGTCATTTGCACCTGACCTTGGGCGAGCTGCGCAATCTGGCGCCCGGCGCGGTGCTGCAAGTGCAAGGTGTGGCACCGGGGACGGCGGCGCTGTTTTATGGCGAACGAGCTCTGGCCCAGGGCGAGCTGGTCGAGGTCGATGGCCGATTGGGTCTGCAAATCGCTCGCGTGGATGTGGCTGGATGAGCTTCCAGGGGGTCGACCCCTTTCTGCTGGCGCTGTTCATTGGTGGGATTTCGTTGGTCCCCCTGCTGCTGATTATCTGCAGCGCCTTTCTCAAGATAGCCATCGTGTTGACGATCACCCGTAACGCCATCGGTGTGCAGCAGGTGCCACCCAATATGGCCCTGTATGCCATTGCCCTGGCCGCGACGCTGTTCATCATGGCGCCGGTGGGCCACAACATCGCCGAACAACTGAAGGAACAGCCGCTGGATTTCAGCAGCACCGAGGCGTTGCAAGGTTCTGCGCTGAACGCGGTAAAACCGTTGCAGGCTTTCATGTCGCGCAACACCAACCCGGACATCCTCGCCCACCTGCTGGAAAACACCCAGCGGATGTGGCCCAAGGAGCGCGCCGAGCAGGCCAGCCGCGACGACCTGATGCTGCTCATTCCGGCCTTCATGCTGTCGGAGCTCGAGGCCGGTTTCCAGATGGGATTCCTGATCTATATCCCGTTCATTGTCATCGACCTGATCGTGTCCAACCTGCTGCTGGCACTCGGCATGCAGATGGTCGCGCCCATGACCATTTCGTTGCCGCTCAAGCTGCTGATTTTTGTCCTCGTGCAGGGCTGGACGCAATTGCTCGACAGCCTCTTCTATTCCTATCTTTGAGGACGTGCGATGGACGCGCTGACGTTGTTTAAGGAAGGCATGCTGCTGGTGGTCCTGCTCTCCGCACCGCCCTTGATCGTTGCGGTGATCGTCGGTGTACTGACGTCCCTGGTGCAGGCCTTGATGCAGATCCAGGACCAGACCTTGCCCTTCGGCATCAAGCTGGTGGCGGTCGGGCTGACCTTGCTGGTGACGGGCCGCTGGATCGGTGTGGAGTTGCTGGGACTGCTGCGTCGGGCATTCGAAATGATGGCCAATACCTGATGACGGCCCAGGCTTTCGTCCCGTATTTCGACTTGCTGCTGTCGATCGCGCTCGGCATGGCGCGGATTTACCCGGTC
The DNA here is from genome assembly GCF_036961705.1 of Pseudomonas sp. 3JA. Classification (NCBI taxonomy): domain Bacteria; kingdom Pseudomonadati; phylum Pseudomonadota; class Gammaproteobacteria; order Pseudomonadales; family Pseudomonadaceae; genus Pseudomonas; species Pseudomonas sp. 3JA. The sequence continues at coordinate 92,236 of NZ_JBAMDJ010000015.1, read as the reverse complement.
GCTTACCTGGTCCCGGTGTTTTGCTTCCAGCACCTGCGAGGCTTGCCGCGCCATGCCGTTGTGTTTGCCCTGGGCATGTTGCCGGCGCCCGGTATTCGCCAGGCGCTGATCGATGCCCAGGTCAATTGGTTGTCGCTGGCCGGGTTGATGTTCAAGGAGCTGGTGCTGGGTTTCTTGCTCGGGGTGCTGCTGGCGATGCCGTTCTGGTTGTATGAATCGGTGGGCGCCTTGCTGGACAACCAGCGCGGTGCGCTCATCGGTGGCCAGTTGAACCCGGCGCTCGGCACCGACACCACGCCCCTGGGCCTCTTGTTCAAGGAGATGACGATCTTGCTGCTGGTCACCACCCTGGGCATTGGCACGTTGACCCAGGTGATCTGGGACAGCTACCTGGTGTGGTCGCCCACCGTTTGGTTTCCATTGCCTGGCGCGGATGGCTTCGGCGTGTTTCTCGGGCTGCTCGCCGAAATGTTCATGCACATGATGCTCTACGCGGCGCCCTTTATCGGCTTGCTGTTGCTGGTGGAGTTCAGCCTGGCGCTGCTCAGCCTGTATAGCCCGCAATTGCAGGTGTTCGTCCTCGCCATGCCGGCCAAGAGCCTGATTGGCCTGGGCTTCCTGCTGTTCTACCTGCCCACGCTGTGGGACGCGATGACTGGCCGTCTTGGTCGCTATGGCGAAATCCGGCATCTGCTTCACCTGTTGTTGCAGGCGCCCTGAAGGAGGGCTTCGCCCATGAGCGAAGACAGTGGCGAAAAGACCAAGCGGGCGACGCCGAAGAAGATTCGCGACGCGCGCAACAAAGGCCAGGTCGGCCAAAGCCAGGACTTGAGCAGCCTGCTGGTGCTTGCGGCGATCACCGAAGTGGCATTGACCCAGGCCGACGACAGCATGCAGGCCTTGGGAGACATGGTGGCATTCCCGCTGCATCGGCTGGATGTCGACTTCGTGCGTGCCTTCGAGGAAACCTTGGCCCACGCCGGTGGCGTGCTGCTCAACTTCACCTTGATGACCGTAGGGTTGGCGATCGTCACGCGCCTGGTGGCCGGTTGGATACAGTTCGGTTTCCTGTTCGCCCCCGAGGCCCTTCAGCCGGACCCGAACCGCTTGAACCCGATGAACCAGGCCAAACAGATGTTCTCCGGCCAGGCGCTGATCAACCTGTTCATGGGGCTGGTCAAGGCCGTGTTTATCGGCACCGTGATTTATCTGGTGACCCTGCCGGCACTCGGGTCGTTGATCAGCCTGGTCAACGGCGACCTGCACAGCTATTGGCGCGGGCTGGCCAGCCTGTTTCGGCACATCATGCACATTTGCCTGGGTGTATTGCTGGTGCTGGCGATCCTCGACTTCGGCCTGCAGAAATATTTCTTCGCCAAGCGCCTGCGCATGAGCGAGGAGGAAGTGCGCAAGGAGTTCAAGGAAATGGAAGGCGACCCCCACGTAAAAATGCATCGCCGCAGCCTGGCCCGGCAATTGGTCGACCAGCCCGTCAACAAAGAGACCAAGCCGGTGGAAGACGCCGACATGCTGGTGGTCAACCCCACCCACTTTGCCGTCGCGCTGTTGTATCGTCCCGAGGAAACGCCGCTGCCGCAGTTGATCGTCAAAGGCGTCGATGCCGAGGCCCGGGCGCTGATCGAGCGGGCCAAGGCGGCCCGGGTTCCGGTCATCCAGTGCATCTGGCTGGCGCGCACGATCTACCGTGAAGACGTCGGTGGCTACATCCCCCGGGAAACGCTCCAGGCGGTCGCCCACATTTATCGGGTGTTGCGCGAACTGGATGACGAGGCCAAGGGCGAGGTCATCGAGATTCCGGAATTGAACCAGCGTTGAGGTCGATGGAACCGATGCATACGCGGTTGCCACTCAGGGAGTGAGCCAGGCTCGTCCGCAAGATGCGGCCTGCCGACAGTGCCCACCACACAGACATCGACTCGTGGAGGATTCCCATGCCCGAACCCAGTTCCCTGACGAGCCCCTTAAGGGGCACAGGTGCCCTGCACGGCACCGACAGCTTATCGCCATCGCGCTCCCCTTCGCTGAGCCAGCGACCCCGTGAGGCGCAGCAGCGCGAAGGCACCCAAAGCCTGCATGGCCGGGGACGTTCCTCCTCGACGCCACCAGCAATGCATCAGCGTGGCCGCCCCCGAGCGCGGGACGCCAATCACGCGGCGCCGTCGAATGACACGCAACCGCTGAATGACACGCAAACGTCCAGTCCCGCTTCGGAATCTCGCACGCCGGACTCTTTCATGCGCGAGATGGAAACCCGTCAAAAGCAGTTGATGGAAAAGCAGTTCGAGATGCAGATGGGGATGGAAGAGCGCCAGAGCACCATGATGCTCATTAAAAGCTCCGCCGACATGGCCAAGTTGATGAGCGATACGGTGACGGAGGTCACCAAGGGCTTCATGGACAGTGCAAGGAAAGTCATGCAGGAGGGTGGCGAGGCGATGAAGCTTCGATAAAGCGATGAGCCCACATAAAGCGGCGCAGGAGCTGTCGAGTGCAACGAGGCTGCGATCTTTTCAATGACACTTGAATCTCAAGCGAAAGATCAAGAGATCGCAGGCTTCGCCAGCTTCTACAGGGTTAGCCCAGTCGGGTGCGGTTGGTGTTGAGCGAGGCCGGACGAGGGCTGCCCGGCGGTGCAGGCACCGCCAAGCGCGCTCGAATGTCGCCGACCTGGGCGACGAAACCGACGATCCAATGGCAGAACCGCGCCTCGTCGAGCATCGCCAGCGGACAATGGGCACATAAGCGAACGCTGCCCTTATCGTCCAGGGCCAGCCAGCTGCCGCCGAGCAGATCCAATCGAAAATTGAGTTCCAGCAGCCGCTTGTGCAAGCCGGGCGCGTGGGCAGGTACATCGATGGAGCTATGGAGGATGGCGACATCGCCGTGCTCGGGCAACTCGATGACCACGGCTTCGCGGTTGCTCGCGTCATACAGCGCGCACACGCCACCTTCCAACTGCAAGTGCGCATGCAAATGTTCCGCGAGGGCCGAGATCAAGCGCTGGGCAAGCGGTGCGACGGTCATGGAAAACCTCTCTCATAAAGTCTCTGGATGAATCACTGTGGCGAGGGAGCTTGCTCCCGCTGGGCTGCGCAGCGGCCCCAAAACCATTCAACGCGGTGCACCGGGAGATACCGTTTGCGGTAGTTTTTACGACTGCTGCGCAGCCGAGCGGGAGCAAGCTCCCTCGCCACGGGTTCAGTGTTGCTCCTGGGTGAACAGCATTGCCCTCAATACGTGGCCGAGTAATCATCGAGGTCTTCCAGGCCCAGCAGCGACAGCTGACGGGACTGGATTTCATCAAGCAGCTCAGTGGATAGCGGCGCGTCGGGCAGCGCCTGCCAGACCACGAGTGCCCGCTGCGGATCGAGAAATACGAACAGCTGCGCGTAGTCGGCCGGCTGGGCGAAACGCCGTTCGAGGGCATGCTGGATCTGGTTTGCACGCAGCGCCTGGCTTTGTATTTGTAAGGCGAGCGCCACCTTCCAACTGCAAGTGCGCATGCAAATGTTCCGCGAGGGCCGAGATCAAGCGCTGGGCAAGCGGTGCGACGGTCATGGAAAACCTCTCTCATAAAGTCTCTGGATGAATCACTGTGGCGAGGGAGCTTGCTCCCGCTGGGCTGCGCAGCGGCCCCAAAACCATTCAACGCGGTGCACCGGGAGATACCGTTTGCGGTAGTTTTTACGACTGCTGCGCAGCCGAGCGGGAGCAAGCTCCCTCGCCACGGGTTCAGTGTTGCTCCTGGGTGAACAGCATTGCCCTCAATACGTGGCCGAGTAATCATCGAGGTCTTCCAGGCCTAGCAGCGACAGCTGACGGGACTGGATTTCATCAAGCAGCTCAGTGGATAGCGGCGCGTCGGGCAGCGCCTGCCAGACCACGAGTGCCCGCTGCGGATCGAGAAATACGAACAGCTGGGCGTAGTCGGCCGGCTGGGCGAAACGCCGTTCGAGGGCATGCTGGATCTGGTTTGCACGCAGCGCCTGGCTTTGTATTTGTAAGGCGAGCCCCACGCTGTGTGGCTCGCGTCGCAGACAGAACTCGATGCCTGGAGCTATTTCCCAATACGTCGCGATGCCGGCGATGATGTTCTTCTGGAAGGCCTGGCGAGTGCTTACGCTGTGTACCGAAAAAGACATAGCGTTTCAGTTCTCCAATGGGACGACCGTATGGTCCAGTGGGTGTTCGGGGGAGCCAAGGCCGCCGCGCATGCCGGGTGACCACCAGATCACCAGCCGACCGTTGTCCGGTTCGGCGCGGCTGCAGGCATCGCCCTGGCAGCCTGAGCGGTACGCGCAGCCGGCGAATACCGGCAGGCTCAGTAATAAAACGAGCAGCAGTGGCGTGCGACTCATGGCAGGGTCCTCGCGCTGGTTTGCAGAAGAGAAGGGCGCTCGCCGCCTGGCGTGCGTGTGGGTTGTTTCATGACCACGAACACTTCCGTTTCCTCTCCGGGCTCAAGCCACACCTTCGGCCAGGCGGAGGTGGCCAGGGCCCAGCGGCTGCCGCAGCTCGCTTCGTCGAAGCGCAACCTTTGCTGGCCATCGTTGCGTACCACGCCCACGGCAATGCCGTAATCGGGGCCGGCGAACCATTGGGCCCGGGCAGCGTCCAGCGATAGCCCGGGTTGCAACGCGCACAATGTGTCGGGCGAATAAGGAATCGACGCCGCTTGCTTGAACGTGGCCGGAATGTTGCCGTCGGCGAGTTGGGCGAGCACATCGCTGACCTCGATACGACCGACGGGGCGGGTGCCGTTACGACGCTCTTCCAGGCGGGCCATGGCGCTGTCGACCTGTTCGCGGTCAAGGGCGGAGATGTAGCGGGCCGGGTCGACCTGGTCACCGATCAGGCGAGGCGTCAGGATGAACACCCGTTCGCGGCGACTGGTCTCGCGCGTGGTCGAGGAAAACAGCAGCGGCCCGATCAGCGGGATGCGACCCAGCCATGGCACCCGTTCGAGGTTGTCGCCGGTCTCTTCGGTATGAAAACCGCCTACCACCAATGACCGGCTTTCCCCCATGACAGCCTGGGTGCTGACCACGCCCCGGCGCACGCTGGGCGTCTGCTGGCCGACTTCCGAGGGCTCGATGCGGCCGTCCTCGATGTCCAGGGACATCTGGATCTGATTGCGGCCCCCGGTCTCGATGGCATGGGGCACGACCTGCAAGCTGGTGCCTGCCGTGATGGGCTCGACGGTGGCGACGCGCTCGCCGATGGCCGAGATGTACTCGGTCCGGCTGAAGTCGATGACCGCCGGCTGGTTCTCCAAGGTCAGTACCGAAGGGTTTGCCACCACCGAGGCCAGGCCACGGCCCTCCAGGGCCCGCAGTTGCGCGGAAAAATCGCCGTAGTCCTGAATGAACACCGTCGAGCTGGCACCAGGGCGAATCATCGAGGCGCCGCCGATCAGGTCGCCGCTCTCGACGTTCCAGTTCGAGGCCAGCTCAGCCAGTTGCGTGCGGTCGATGTCGAGGATGATCGCATCGATTTCCACCAGCTTGCGCGGCACGTCCACATCGCGAATCAGCGGCGTGTAGATTTCCCGTCGCTTGGGTGCGTCGTAGATGAGCACCGCGTTGTTGCGCACGTCGGCTTCGACGCGGATCTTGCCCCGACCGCCTGCACCGCTGTTCGCGCCGGACGGTACACGGCTGGTGTTCGGCCGACCCATGCCGTTCATCGCCAACTGTTCGATATTGCCCATGGTCATGGACTGCTGGGTCTGCATGTTCTGGAACGATGCTTGGGGCGAGGCCGTCTGCATGCCCCCCGACACGGCGCTGCGACTTTCCAGCAAACCTTTCAGGATGCTGGCGACGCCGGGGATGACCAGCGTTTCGCCGCGGTACTTGACGTTGCGGTCGGCGGCGGTGGCATAGCGCAGCGGAAAACTGATCACTTCCTGCTTTTCCTCGGGGGTCTTGCGCGCTTCGGCAAACTGCGCCACCAAGCGCACATAGCGTTCCGGGCCGGAGACCAGGACCACGCCTTCGTCGGGTAACTCACCCCAGCCGAAGCGCGGATCCAGCAGGCCGATGTCGGTCAAGGCCTGTTTCATGTCCGGCACGGCATCGGCGGACACTTCCAGGCGCGTGGAGTCCTGGTTCTGCAAGGGGCTGACGTACAGCGTGTTGCCATACATGAACCACTGGAAGCGATTTTCCAGGCCGAGCCTGTCGAGGAACGCCTGGGGACTTTCGGCGCGCATCCGCCCGTCGACGGTGCCTTTCACCGTGCCGTCGATTACCAGTTGCACGGCGAAGGTATTGGCAAAGTCGCCGAGTACCTTGGCCAGCGGTGTGCTCTGGGCGTCGTAGGCGTAAGGCGTGTTCTTCCAGTCAGTCGGTATGGCCGCCTCTGCCGGCGTGCCAGCGCCAAGCGCACCGGCCAATGCCAGTGCGATCAGCGAAGGTTTCGCCCAGCGGCGTGCGATCGACTGGCGAAGGTGTACCTTGCCTGCGGTCATCAAGCGGTACGGTGCAAGCCACCTGTTAGGCATGGCGGATTCCTGTTCCGAGCAAGTGAGAGTGCGAGAGGCGTCGCGCCACAGGCGCGGCAACGGCACGTTGGTCTTTATTGAGAATGGATTGCCAGGTGTCACGCTGGTTGAGCAGCGCTTCGAGCACCTCGATCAAGTCGTCGATGTGCCCGTCCAGCGGCACCTGCGCCAGCAGCCACAACCGACCGTCTTGCGGCGAACGAGCCAGCGCGCCGGGAAATCGCGAGAGGCTTGGGTGCGCCAGCCGAAGCAGGTCTTCCAGAGCCACCTCATGGGTCACCGGGACGGTCAGTTCGACCGATGCCAGCAGGCCTTCGTCGAGCTTGCTGAACGTTGCTTCGCCATCGTCGATGACAACGGTGAACCGCTCCGGGCCATCGACGTTGGCGTTCCAGCGGGTGAGCTGTGTGCGCAGCTCATGGCATTGCATCGATGATCGCCTTGGCGAGGTTGTGATGGGCTGTGGTCTGTTGAGTCGCTGCGTTTACCGCGACGGACATGCCGTTCATGCTGGTCAGGAATGAGTGCATGTCGTCGAGCGACTGACTTTCTGCTGCGTTCATCGCAGCGTTGTTGACGTTGTCGGTCGCGCGTTGGAAGTAGGTGTCGAGGCGGCGCTGGACGGCATCGGTGGAAGACATGGGCGGTTCCTCTGGGCTTGGGCATATTCACGAGGTGAGTGGTGCCTATGCCGTTGGCGGTTCCGCGTGAATGAGGAAAAAAATGGGCGTCGGGATGTGGGGCGCGTTTCTCCTGTGGGAGCGAGCTTGCCCGCGATAGCGGTGGGTCAGTTGGTAGCGATGTTGGCTGTGCCGCCGTCATCGCGAGCAAGCTCGCTCACAGTTTTTTCCCGGGGGGTGTTCACAGGCATCGCCGTCACCCCAAATCCCCTGTGTGCGAGCTTGCTCGCGAAAGCGACGGGTCAGCTTGCGGTGATGGGTTGTGGTTCGGGCAGGCGTAGGGTTTCGACGGCGGTGGGCCAGTCGAGCAGGTATGTACCGCCCGGCGTTTCCAGCTTCAGTTGATGTCGTTCCATGTCGACATCGGCCACCGGCGTCCAGGGGCGTCGGCCGTCGATGCCCAGGCTCTGGGTCAGGCTTGCCAGGTCTTCAGGATGACAGCGAAGGGTGGCGCTGACCGGGTCGTCCTGACGCGACGCCAGTTGGCGGACGAGTGCATCGATGCGTGCCTGCTCCGGGACTTCGTTCAACAGCGTCCCCAGGGCCTCGTTGACCACGTGTGCAGCACTCGTCTCGATTCGCTCCCACATGGCTTGACGCTGGGCTTCCCAGGCGGCGAGCACGGTTTCGGCCTTTTCCCAGAATTGTGCTTGAGCCTCGAGCACGGTCGCGTCCGCCTCTGCGCTGGCGCGTCCAAGCAATTGCGCGGCCTGCGCCTGGGCCTGCTCGAGGATGACCTGTGCGCGGGCACAATCGACCAGGGTTTCGCGAGCGATGTAGGGCTGCGACAGGCCTTGGCCATCGGGGCGCAGTTCAAGCGAACGCCGAGCGAGCATCGTGTCTCTCCGTTTGGATGGGGGCCGAGGCTGCCAGGCTTTGCTCAGCTTTCCAGCAGGCGGACTGCCAAAGCGTATTCAGCTTGGCGGCTGGCGGTTGAGGGGCGGGTGCCGATTCGATGGCGATGATTCTGTCGCGTGGGAACGCCAGGCGCGCCCGTTCCCAGGCCTGTTCGCCCAGCCAGGCACGCAGCAGGGCGAGCGGATCCTGGTCTTGTTCGAGCCAGTGTCCCGGGCGCAGGGCCTTGGCGGTGCGCTCGCACCAGGCCCGGTCCTGCGCCGAAAGTGCCTGTGTTGCCGTTAACGGTGCGCAGGTGCTCGCCACCAATTCGCAGGCAAGGACCAAGGTCCGGGGCGTGCCGCAGAACAGCGATTGCAGCGCCGGGCTGGGTTGGGGGGGCGTGCACGGCGTCATACCGAAGCTGCGGGCAAGCGCGGCATGCTGCGCTCGGGCGAGGGCGTCGATCTGTGGCGCGGTCAGCAGGCAAAGCGCTGACGAATACCAGCCCCGGTCTGCTTCGCGCCAGGCGAGGGTCCACCAGCGAACCCATGCAATCTCCGCCGTCATGCGGCGGTCTCGTTATGGTCGGGTTTGGTCCCTGGGTTTTTCACGGCGAACAGCCCAGGTGGCATGCTGCTTTGGGGGGCGGCGGGCGTCCCGGCTGGTTTGGTGAGCGTGCGATCGAGAAATCGTGGCAGTACCAACACGCCGTTGCGCCACAGCCGATAGAGGCCATACAAGACGCCCATCAGGATGGCGAGCAAGGTGATACTTGCCGTCACGGTCACCGCCCGCCAATAGCCGATGTCGTCGGCCTGCATGAGGAAGGGGCCGAAATACGCCATCTTGCGCCGTTCCTGATACGGCGCGGCGGGAACGAATACCACCGATAGCTTGGCCTGATTCTGGGCGGCGTCGGCCATGCCGGGAATCCCGCTGGCGACCAGGTTGCGCACGCGCGGGGTGATGCTGTCGGGGTCCAGCGCACGGGTATGCTTGATAAACACCGAGGCCGATGCGGGTTGGACCGGCTCACCCGGGGCCACCCGTTCCGGCAGGACCACATGGACCCGGGCGAGCACCACGCCATCTATTTGTGACAGCGTCGATTCGAGCTCCTGGGACAGCGCATAGATGTAGCGGGCACGCTCCTCCATCGGCGTGGAAATGACCCCTTCCTTGCGGAAGATCTCCCCCAGGCTGGAACGTGAGCGACGCGGCAGGCCGGCGGCTTCGAGTACCTGGACGGCGCTGTTCATGTCGGCAGGCTCGACCAGCACGGTCAACCCGTCTTTGTCGACTTGCTTGCTCGCCTCCACGTTCTTGTTCGCCAACTCGGCGATCACTTCGTTGGCATCCTGCTCGGAAAGATGGCTGTGCAGCGCCGTCCGTTCGTCGCAACCGGTGAGCAGCAGGCACAGCAACAGTGTCGAGAACGCGCGCTTGGACATGACCGGCCTTCCCTTTACTGAAGATTGGTGAGCTTCTCGATGGCCTGGGAGCCTTTGCTGACCACTTTCGCGGTCATCAGGCTTTCCAGGTGGAAGGACGACAGTGAGCGGTTCGACTGCAACATGTCCTGCGGGTCGGCAGTGCGGATGGCCTTGAGCATGTCCCGGTTGGCGCGGTCGTCCAGGCGCTGCAGTTCACCGGAGCGGCTCGACAGCGAGTCAATGATGCGTGCCGCGACATTGTTTTCGCTGTTCGGGGCGGGGGCTTTTTCGCGCATTTGTGCAGTGAACCAACTGACATCGCTGGTCTCGGCGCTCGCTGGTGGCCTGGCGCTCGTTTTGGCGGACGTGGAGGCGAGGTTGCTGGGGTCGATGGCGTGTATGTCCACGGAATGTCTCCTGTTTCAACGGTCGGTTTGAAAACTCAAAGGTCGGGTGCCTTCAGGCGCACATCAGCCTCAAGACGTTGCGAGCGCTACCGGTGACGCTCAGGTGAAACTCGATTTCTTCCCGGTTGCGCCGGGCACGCTGACGCGGCGGGGCTTGCTGGCCGGCCAGGCGGGCGAGGGCGAAGTCCAGCTCTTCCAGGGCAAGCTGGAACAACCGGGTTTCGCGAGCATCCAGCGCGGTGCCGCGGGCAATGCGTTCGGTCCATGTCCACCGTTCTGCGTCGAGGGTCGCTGGCGGGGGGTAGCGCGTCGGATGCTGGTCCATGAATGCGGCGATCTCGAACAACAGGTCCTGGTCGTCTGGTTCATACCGCGCCTGGCCATCACCTTCGTCGATATCCAGCAGCGTCAGCAGTTTCCTGCGGCCCAGGACCGCGACGATCTTGAGCAGCAGCGACAGGCTCGCGTCATGACGACTGCGCCGCGTGGCGTGATCGCCCTCGATCTCCCAGGCGCCGAACAGCGCGCCGCAGAAGGGGTTGTTGGCATTGCCGAAATCGCTTTGGCTGTCGACATCGTTGTCACCGATGGGCTGCCGGCGATAGGCGAACATCTGGGCCAGATCGTTGAACAGGTCTTCATTGGAATAGGCGTCATCGATATCGACATCGAGATTGGAGCCGGTGCCGCTGTTGATTTCTTCCAGGATGTCTTCCAGTACCAGGCGCAAAGGGTCTTGGGTCTCTGCGGCGAATCCGTCCTGGGGGTTCGGCCAACCAGGTCGAGACTGTCCGCCCGCCGAACCCTTTTCGTTGCCCCACTGGACGAGCGACTCTCGCAACCGGTCGCCGGCTCCGTGCAGCGCCAGGTGCAGGCTTGGCGGAGTCGGCGCAGGACGCAGCGTGGGTTCGTCATGGGACAGGTCCCTGAGAGCTCGAAGGCTGTCTGGCAAGTCGATGTGCATAGGGCCTCCTCGCATCGCGCTTGAGGTTACCCCGCCGGAGCGGGGCTGAAGCGAGAGGGTCAGAATCGTATGTTTTTCGAGGCCTCCCCCATGGCGGTGATGGCTTTGGTTGCGGTGTCCATCGACCCTGCCGCGATTGCGTTCATGGTGTCAGCGACCAGTTTCTTCTGGTCGAATTCGGATTTCATGGTTGTCATCGCAGCCGAGGTCGCGTCCATCTGCTGCATGGCAGCCGTGGAAGCCGCGAGAGAAAGTCCACCAAAACTCATAGTCGTATCTCCGGGTTGTGGAATGGCGAGACGATCGTGAGCGTCTCGCTGGTTAAGTGGCGACCGTTGCGTAAACGGTTCCACCGATCCCACTCAGCTCGTCGATATTTGCAGGCACTTCATCCGGTAATACAGCGTGCGCCGGGCGATACCCAGTTCGGCGATGACCTTGTCGATGCAATGATGGTGGCGGCGCATGCAGTCCTCGATGAGGATTTTTTCGAACTGCTGCAGGTGTTCTTTCAACTTGAGTGTCGAGCTGTTGTGTTCCAGTTGCTCGGCGCGGGGCAGTGCCGGCAAGCCGAGTACGTACCGCTTGGCGGCGGACTGCAGCTCGCGGATGTTGCCAGGCCAGGCGTAGCCGAGCAGTTGGCGCAACAGCGCTGGCGACGGCGCGACGTAGGGCCGGTCAAGTGCCTGGGCTTCCCGGCGCACCAGCGACTGGAACAGCGGCACGATGCGCTCCTTGCGGCTGCGCAGTGGCGGCAGCTTGAGGCTGATGATGTTCAGGCGAAAATAAAGGTCCCTGCGAAACTCGCCACGTTCGACCATTTCTCCCAGCGGGCACTGGGCGGAGGCGATCACTCGCATGTTCACCGGGATGTTCTGGGTCGAGCCCAGGCGCTGGACCGTCCTGGATTCCAGGACTCGCAGCAGCTTGGCTTGCAGGCCCAACGGCATGCTGTCGATTTCGTCCAGGTACAGCGTGCCGTTATGTGCGGCTTCGACGAACCCCGCGCGATTTTGGCTGGCCCCGGTAAATGCGCCGGTGTTGGCCCCGAAGAGCTGGCTCTCGGCGAGGGTTTCGGGAATGGCGGCGCAGTTGATGGCCACGAACTTGCCGGAGCAGCCGGACATGCGATGGATCTTTTCTGCCAGCGTGTCTTTACCGGTACCCGTCTCGCCGCGCAGCAACACATCGATCATGAGCGGAGCGACGCATTGGACGAATGCCTCAAGGTTGAGGGCATCTTCTTTATAGGGATTGGAAAGTGCAGCGCATAGCAGCTTTTGCATCACTGACGATTCCATTTCTTGTTTGGTTAGAAGGGTCGACAAGTTGAACGATGAAAAGGCGTGTGAAACTTCCTCGCGTTAGCGCCGCCGCGCGACTGCACAGGTAATAAACATTTTGCTGGTCACGAGGTTTAGAGAAGAGATTAAAAAAAAGTTCATGCCGGCACGGCCGCTGTTAATCGATTCAGCTAAACGGTCAACCGGGCTGAAATGCCCTGAACAACCCGTCTGGCATGGGGCACAGGCCGAAAATGAGCGGTAATGGCGTCGTTTCGAAAAATTGGATCCGACAAACGGTTCAGCCCAGGCCCTTACTTTGAGCAAGAGCTCTAGAGGCAAGCACTAGTCTCAACTTGTCACCGCCCAAGAGAGGGGTGGGGCAATACGTGTTGTAGTTAATTCGTCAGTTTGAAACCGACCATGGGCAATAACAGCCCACCGCCAACGTGTGTGTCGCACTAACTTCCCGGCCGACACTCAACGCCTCGAGAATCGGCTCGATGAAGCTGTTGTTCGAGTTGCAGGTCAGGCCTTCGCTGTAGGGGCCGAAGTACGCCAGTTTGCCGCTGCGATCCCAGATCGCTACGGCCGGGCTTGCAGGAATCTGGCTTGAACCGGGGAGCGCCGGGAGGGTTTTCAAGTGGCTCAACGTGGCCGGCAGCTGACCTTGGCTGCCGGCTTTTTGTACTGCATAAAACTCGACGCCTTGCAGTACATATTTATCGACCAACTCGGCAAGGTGTTGCTGGTTGCCGACGTTGCACGGGCACGCCGGGTCCCAGAAATGCACCAGGCGTATTGCGCCGGGGCCGGCCAGATCGGCAGGCAGGCGCAGCGGGTCGCCGGAAAACACCGCGGTGTGTTGGCTGAAAGCGCGCAGGAAACGGCCTTGGAACCAGTCGTAGGCCATCCACAATACGACGGCGCATCCGAGGGCGAGCAGGCTGGCGAGCAAGGCTGTGCGGTGGGACGGGCGCATGGAGTCGATCCTCTGAAGCCGCGTAGCTTGCCATGCCTGCCGCGACAGATGAATATCGCAGGCCTACAAAGTCTGTTTCGCGCGATGCGCCTATGCCTGGAAATCTTGATGCCTGCCACTTTCGCCCCCGACCTCCTGCGTGCCAGCCTGAAGCCGCTGGCCCAGTGGCAAGCCCTGTCCGAGCAAGCCCAGGCCTACCAGCGGTTCTATGGCCTGGACTTTCCCCAACGCAGCGTGCGCAAGGGATTGGGGCGTTTCGAGGTGGGTGGGTATGAGCTGGTCAGCCAGGTCTGGTGGCCGGAAAAAGCCGTGGCGACCTTGTTTGTGTTCCACGGTTATTACGATCACATGGGGCTGTATCGCCACTTGATCGAGTGGGCTCTGGAGCAGAAGTTCGCGGTGATCGCTTGTGATCTGCCGGGCCACGGCCTGTCCAGTGGCGAGCGCGCCTGCATCGAGGATTTTGCCGAGTACCAGGCCACCCTGCAGGGCCTGTTGGCCGAGGCCGGGACACTCGACCTGCCGCAACCCTGGCACCTGTGCGGGCAAAGCACCGGCGGGGCCATTGTCGTCGATCACGTGCTCAACCAGGGCGCACAGAGCCCGGCCCAGGGCCAGGTCATCCTGCTGTCACCCCTGGTGCGGCCGCGAGCCTGGGGCTGGTCGCGCCTGAGTTATTACCTGCTCAAACCCTTCGTAAGGGAGATTGCCCGACGTTTCAGCGAGAACTCCACCGACCCGGACTTCCTGCCGTTCCTGCAAGCCGACCCGCTGCAACCACTACGCCTGCCCACCGCCTGGGTGGGCGCGTTGGGGCAATGGATCAAGCGTATCGAAGCCGCCCCGAGCAGCCCGCGCCAGCCATTTATCGTGCAGGGACAGGCGGACATGACGGTGGATTGGGTGCACAACCTGCAAGTGCTACGCAGCAAGTTCGATCGGCCGCAGGTGTTGATGTTGCCCGAGGGACGCCATCACTTGGCGAATGAGGCGCTGGCTTTGCGGCAGGAGATGTTTGGATTTTTGACGAAGCGGATGAGCCGGGTTCGGCGCTGAACTACTGCCCGAGATTCTGCCCCACCGCCAACCCCGCCCGAATCGCCGCCAGGGCCGCTTGATAATAAGCCTGGCCCTCGGTCGATTCGGCGAAGGTGGCGAACTCTTCCAGCTCGGTATCCGTCAGGTCTCGGTAGACGTACAGCAGCGTGTTGTTCAGGTCCGCGCCGATCTGTTCCATTAACCGCTGGCGCTGGCTGTCGAGCATGCCCTGGGCCTGGCCGCCGCCCAGCAGCCCCGGGATCATCGAACTCAGGCTGTCGGCCGCCACGCCGGCGATCGCCAGGCTGACTTCGGCGCCGGCCTCGCGGGCGGGCAGGGCCTGGGCCAGGTGGCCGATGATCAACAAGCGGTTGTCGCTGGCTGGCATCTTCGGCAGGCCCTTGGCGTTTTTCGCCAATTGATCACGCCGGGTCGCCAGCAACTCGGCCGCCACGACCTTGCGGCCCAGGGGCGACTGGAAAAAGCTCAGGGCCGGGCTGGGGTCACGCAAATTCTTGCGCATTTGCGCCTCGGCCCGCTGGTCCATGGCCTGGGGGGCGAAACGTTGATTGCTGTTGTTCACCAGGGCCTGGAACACCGCCGGCGGCAGGCTGCTCTGATAGCGCTGCTGGGCGGCGCTCAAGGCGTCATTGAAATGCGCCCGCTGTTCCGGCCAACCGGCGACCTTGTACAACTGGTCGTAGCTGTCTGCCCAGGCGGGCAAAACGCAGAACATCAACAGTGAGAAAAGCAAACGGCGCATAGGGACTCCTGTCAGCAGCCGACTATTCTCCGTGGGGTGTGGGGTCTTGTCGAGAATTCGTATCAAGTTCGTACGACGGTGCTATCTGGCGGCAAAAAACCTGCCGAGCGTCGCTGTCGGTTTTGCAGGCACAGGCATACTATGCGCGCCATGCAAATACCTTCTGATCACCCGCTGCTGTTACGTATCGTCGACGACTTGGCCGAGCGCGGCTGGTCGCAGCAGGACCTCTTCCTGCCGGAGGCGCTGACCCGCGCCCTGGCGGCCGAATGCCGCCAGCGTGCCGCCGAGGGCGAACTGGCCCCGGCAGCGGTCGGGCGCGGGCCGTTCTCGGAGATCCGCGAAGGGATCCGGGGTGATCACATTCAGTGGATCGAACCCGGCCAGGCGCAAGCCTGCGACCATTACCTGGCGCTGATGGACAGCCTGCGCGAGGCGATGAATCGCGGGTTGTTCCTGGGCCTGGAAGACTTCGAAAGCCACTTCGCCCTCTATCCGCCTGGCGCGTTCTACCTCAAGCACGTCGACCGCTTCCGCGATGACGACCGACGGACAGTGTCGGCGGTGCTTTACCTCAATGACGACTGGTTGCCGGAACACGGCGGCCAGTTGCGCATGTACCTGGACGAAAGCCTGGAACAGGACGTGGTGCCCATCGGCGGTTGCCTGGTGGTGTTCCTGTCGGGGGATATTCCCCATGAAGTACTGCCGGCCACGCGTGATCGCCTGTCCTTGACCGGTTGGTTCCGCCGTCGCGGCAACGAGTTGTTCTGAAGATGGAAAAGATCCTGGTCAGTCGCTGCCTGCTCGGGCATCGCGTGCGCTACGACGGCCGCGCCAGTGGGCCGTTCGATCAATTGCAGCAATGGCTCGACGAAGGCCGGATCGTGGCGCTGTGCCCGGAAGTCGCTGGAGGCTTGCCCACGCCTCGGGCGGCGGCGGAGATTCCCGGCGGGCAGGGCGGGCAAGTGCTCGACGGCCAGGCACTGGTCATCACCACCGACGGCGAAAATGTGAGTGCGCAGTTTTTGTCCGGTGCGCATCAAGCGCTGGCGTTGGTGCGCGAACACGGCATCCGGATCGCCGTGCTCAAGGCTAACAGCCCATCGTGCGGCAACCTGTTGACCTACGACGGAACGTTCAGCGGTGTGAAGGTCAGCGGCGAAGGCGTGACGGCGGCGCTGCTCAAGCGCCATGGCGTGCAAGTGTTCAGCGAGCTGGAATTGCCTGAAGCGGCGGCGGCCCTCAAGGCCTTGAACAACGATTGATGGATTGCTTTTGTGGCGAGGGAGCTTGCTCCCGCTGGGCTGCGCAGCAGCCCCAAAATGTGATTGATCTGATACACCGAGGTGTCAGGTTTTAGGGCTGCTTCGCAACCCAGCGGGAGCAAGCTCCCTCGCCACAGGGTTTTGTGTACTTGGCGCAAGGTTTTGTGTCGTTCAGAGCTGCTCAGCCAACTGCTCAATCAGTTCCTGGCGTTCTGCCTGGCTCAATCGCGGTTGAGTATTGAGCGACGACCACTGCGGATGCGCCCGCGCCTTGTTCAAGGCGTCGGGCAGCTTGCCCTCGCGCCAGGTCTTGTCCTGGGGTGTGGCGATGCGGATGCTGTCCATTGCCGCATGGCCGCGCTGGTCGAGGGCTTGCAGCAGTTGGCGTTGGCGCAGGGCCAACAGGCGCAGCACGCTGTCGTCCACGGTCAATTCCCGTTGCCCCTTGAGCTTGCCCATCAGCCGGTTGCCATAGCTGCGGGCGGTTTGCAGGGTGCCGCCGACAATGGCCCCGGCCAGGGCAGCGGCGCCAAGGGTCAGGCCGCCCACCAGCAAATCCACGCCAGCCCCGGCCGCTGCGCCCGCCGCGATCCCGCCACCGACGCGTACGCCCAGTTGCTTGAGGGTCTCGGGGTTGAACAGGTCATCGCCCCAGCGTCCGTCGAGCAGCGGCAGATCGCTGGCGGCGGCGTCCTGGGGACGAAAAGCGTAAAGCTTGAGCAGGGACTCGACGCAGCGCTGCTCGCGCTGACGCACCGCTTTGCGCAGTTCACTGATGGCCTCGCGTTCCAGTTCGGCGTCGCTGGCGACGCTGCGTCGGCAGGCGGCGCAGTCGATCAGCAGTTCGGCGATCAAGCGCGCCGCGCTCTGCTGGCGGGCCAGGCGTTGGACCTGTTGATCGGCGACCAGGCGCTCCAGTTGCCCACGGGCGCTTTCCAGCAACAGCGCGAGGCTTTCATACAGGCGTCGCTCGCCGTCCTCGGGCGGAGCCACGCTGTCAAAACGCACCAGGGCGTGCAGCCCCAAGCGCGCCAGCGCTTCGCGCCAGTCGGGCTCGCGATGGTGGGCGCTGCTGACGAAATTCAACACCGGCAGCAGCGGCTTGCCACAACTGGCGAGGACTTCCAATTCATCGCGGTACTTGGCCAGCACCGGCTCCCGGGCGTCGATCACATAAAGCCCGGCGTCGCTGGCGAGCAGTTGTCGCAGCACTTTGGCTTCTTGTTCGAAGCGTTGCCGCGCCTCGCTGCCCTCGAGAAAGCGGGCCAGGCGCGCCGGGCCGTCGAGGCGTTCGCCAGGACGCTCCAGGCGCTCGAGGTAATCGAGCAGGGCGATGGCGTCTTCCAGGCCCGGCGTGTCGTACAGTTCCAGCAGCGCTTCGCCGTCCACCGACAGGCGCGCACCTTCGACATGGCGGGTGGTGCTCGGGCGATGGGACACTTCGCCGAAGCCGACGTCGCGGGTCAAGGTGCGCAGCAGCGAGGTCTTGCCCACGTTGGTGTGGCCGACCACGGCCAGCTTCAGCGGCTTCATGGGCTCAGTCATGGCCGGTCTCCAGCCAGTTCAAGGGCATGCAGTCGGCGAAGGGCAACTGCAACTGTTGCAGTGCGGTGTGCCAGTCGCCCAGGCGCTCGGCGTCCAGCGCTTCGCCAGGCGGCGCCTGCAACAGCCAGACGCGGGTGGCGCCGGCACTGCGGGCTAGCTCGGCGATCAGCGCCAGGCTGCCGCGGTCCGGCGAACGGCGTGGGTCGCAGGCAATTGCCAGGCGCGCCGGCGCAAAGCGCGACAATTGTTCGAGAAGTTTGTGGCGCGACTCGCGGCTGTCGAGAATGCCGGCGCTTTTCACGGTTTCGGGCAGCTTGGGCGGCCAGGGCCGATCGTCCAACTCGATTGCCACCAGCAGCGCGCCGTCGCTGTTTATTGCACTGACAGCATTTTCGATGGGATGCAATTGCGCGGGGGCGGCGTCGTTGACGCCCAGTCGCTCGCTGCTGGGCATCAGCCGTTCACGCAATTGGGCGTAGCCCGGC
The DNA here is from genome assembly GCF_036961705.1 of Pseudomonas sp. 3JA. Classification (NCBI taxonomy): domain Bacteria; kingdom Pseudomonadati; phylum Pseudomonadota; class Gammaproteobacteria; order Pseudomonadales; family Pseudomonadaceae; genus Pseudomonas; species Pseudomonas sp. 3JA. The sequence continues at coordinate 74,025 of NZ_JBAMDJ010000015.1, read as the reverse complement.
AGGTTCAGGTCCAGGCGCAGCGTGGCGCGACCGCGCCGCCAGCGCCACAGGCACAACAGTGCCAGGCACAAGCGCGGCAGCAGGCCATAGACCAGCAGCACACCGACCAGCCAGGCAGCCCAGGCCTGGCGCGCGCTCTCGATGTTCAGGGCGGCATCGCCACCACTGGCGCGGATCATTTCCACCGTCGGCACGCTGAAACCCAGCAGGGCGGGCAGCGCACCGAGGGCCTGGGTCATGGCGACGAAGGTCCCGCCGCCGAGGATAGTGGTTTCCCAGACGAAGCCGTAGCGCCGGGTCGCCATCAACATCAGTACGATGACCAGCGCGCTGAGCATCGCCAGCAGCCACAGGCCATTGACCAACACGCCGAGGGCCCAGCGATTGAGTTTGTGCCGTTGCAGCAACAGCAGCAGGGCCGGCGCCAGTTGGGCGGCCTTGGCATCGCGGGCGAGTTTTTCGCTGAGCCACAACCACAGGCGTCCCAGCGTGGCACCTTGCTCGCCAGCGAATACCAGGCCCAGGGCCCAGCTGATGAGCAGGATCAGGTTCAGCCCCAACAGGCTGCCCAAGGCCCAGAACACATTGACCGGTGCCTGCCCGTCGCCGAGTGCGGCAAACCCCAGGCCGGCGCCGCTGATGATGGCGATCAGCGCCAATGCGATCAGCGCCAGGCGCGCCCCTTGCAACCAATGGCGCAGGGCCTCGGTGAGGCCATCGCGCTCGGCCAGCCAGCGGGCGCGGTGGTGGATGCGAGTGGCTAAGTCGCCGCCGGCCGCACGGGCCAGGCGATTGGCTTCCTGGTCCTCGAGCGGGCCGGCGTGTTCTTCACGCAGGCGTATCGTCTCGGTCAACCAGAGGTTCTGCAGTACTGTCACGAGGGTTTCCGTTGCTCGAATGAGGGTTGAGCATAACCGCTGTGAAGCCTGTCGGGGTATGTCGAGCCTCTGGTATCCTCGCCGCCATGAACAAAACTCTCCCCCTAAGCCTGATCGCAGCCCTCGGTGAAAACCGTGTGATCGGCGTCGACAACAGCATGCCCTGGCACCTGCCCGGGGATTTCAAATACTTCAAGGCCACCACCCTGGGCAAGCCGATCATCATGGGGCGCAAGACCTGGGATTCCCTCGGTCGACCGCTGCCGGGACGCCTGAACATCGTGGTCAGCCGTCAGCCGGGGTTGGTGCTGGAGGGCGCGGAGGTTTTTTCCACGCTGGAGGCAGCGGTGGCGCGGGCCGAGGCCTGGGCGCTGGAACAGGGCGTCGACGAGCTGATGTTGATCGGCGGCGCGCAACTGTACGCCCAGGCGCTGGCGCAGGCGGATCGGCTGTACCTGACCCGCGTGGCCTTGAGCCCGGAGGGGGATGCGTGGTTTCCGGAATTCGATTCGAGCCAGTGGACGTTGGTCTCGAACCAGCCGAACCCGGCTGAAGGGGACAAACCGGCCTACAGCTTCGAGGTGTGGGAGAAGCGTTGAGACAAGCGTAGATCGTTCCCACGTAGCGTGGGAACGATCAATCGATCAGGTGCCCCCCATCAAGCGTGTACCAACTCCCCATGCGCCTCGGCATCGAGCAACGCCTTGTCAGTCTGCTGCATCACCTGGCTGGTAATCGCCCCGGCGGTGATCGAGCCGCTGACGTTCAACGCCGTACGGCCCATGTCGATCAGCGGTTCGACGGAAATCAGCAACGCCACTAGCGCGACCGGCAACCCCATGGCCGGCAGCACGATCAGCGCGGCGAACGTCGCGCCGCCACCGACCCCGGCCACCCCGGCCGAACTCAACGTCACGATCGCCACCAGCGTCGCGATCCACACCGGATCCAGCGGGTTGATGCCCACAGTCGGCGCGACCATCACCGCCAGCATGGCCGGATAAAGGCCGGCACAACCGTTCTGGCCGATAGTGGCGCCGAACGAGGCGCTGAAGCTGGCGATCGTCCGTGGAATGCCGAGGCGGCTGGTCTGGGCTTCAATGCTCAACGGGATGGTGGCCGCGCTTGAGCGGCTGGTGAAGGCGAAGGTCAGCACCGGCCAGATCTTGCGGAAAAAGCGCAACGGGTTGATCCCGGCAGCAGACACCAGCAGGCCATGGACCACGAACATCAGGCCCAGCCCCAGGTACGACACCACGACAAAACTGCCGAGCTTGATGATGTCCTGCAGGTTGGAACCGGCCACCACCTTGGTCATCAGCGCCAGCACACCGTACGGCGTCAGCTTCATTACCAGGCGCACCAGGCGCGTCACCCAGCTTTGCAGGGTGTCGATGGCGTTGATCACTTTCTGGCCTTTCTCCACGTCGTCCTTGAGCAACTGCAGCGCCGCGACTCCGAGGAACGCGGCGAAGATCACCACGCTGATGATCGAGGTCGGCTTGGCCCGGGCCAGGTCGGCAAAGGGGTTTTGCGGAATGAACGAAAGCAGCAATTGCGGGACATTCAGGTCGGCGACCTTGCCGGCGTAGTCGCTTTGGATCACTTGCAGGCGCGCCAGTTCCTGGGGGCCGGCCACCAGGCCTTCGGCGGTCAGGCCGAACAGGTTGGTCAGGCCAATACCGATCAGCGCGGCGATGGCGGTGGTCAGCAGCAGCGCGCCGATGGTCAGGAAGCTGATCTTGCCCAGGGACGAGGCGTTATGCAGGCGGGCCACGGCGCTGAGGATCGAGGCGAAGACCAGCGGGATAACGATCATTTGCAGCAACTGCACGTAGCCGTTGCCCACCAGGTCGAACCAGCCGATCGAGGCCTTGAGCACCGGGTTGCCGGCGCCATAAATCGTGTGCAGGGCGAGACCGAACGCCACGCCCAGTACCAGTGCCAGCAGCACTTTCCTGGCCAGGCTCCCGGTGCGGTGGCGGGTTTGTGCCAGGCCGAACAGCAAGGCGAGGAACACCAGAAGATTGAGGGTCAGCGGCAGATTCATCAAAAAGACTCCGACAAGGCGTGCCAGTCGCCCGAAGCCGCGACTGTGAGCCGGGAAGCCTAACAGCCTGATAACTAATGAATTAATACTAAAAACGCATGTAGATTGTCGTTTATGGAATAAGGCAGCGACGTTTACGGATATGTCGCTGGCGCAATCAAGACGCAGGCGGTCGCGGGTAGGCGAGGACTGTCACAAGCATTTGTTAGCGTCGAGTTCTTTTGAACCCGGGAGAAATGCCGATGAAACTCGCACCTCGTTTTCTCGCTGTCGCCTTGAGCCTTGGTCTCGCCGGCCAGGCATTGGCCACCGATCTCAAACACTGGCCGGCGGAACAAGCCAAGGCTCTGGAGACGATGATCGCGGCCAACGCCAACAAGGGTAACTACGCGGTGTTCGACATGGACAACACCAGTTACCGCTACGATCTGGAAGAGTCGTTGCTGCCGTTCATGGAGAACAAGGGCCTCATCACCCGGGAAAGCCTGGACCCATCCTTGAAGCTGATGCCGTTCAAGGACACCGCCGATCACAAGGAAAGCCTGTTCAGCTATTACTACCGCCTGTGCGAAGTGGATGACATGGTCTGCTACCCATGGGTGGCCCAGGTGTTCTCCGGCTTCACCCTCAAGGAGCTCAAGGGCTATGTCGACGAGCTGATGGCGTCCGGCAAGCCAGTGCCGACCACCTATTACGACGGTGACAAGGTGGTCCAGTATAACGTCAACCCGCCGAAAGTCTTCACCGGCCAGGCTGAGCTGTACAACAAACTGATGGAAAACGGCATCGAGGTCTATGTCATGACCGCCGCTTCCGAAGAATTGGTGCGCATGGTCGCCTCCGATCCGAAGTACGGCTACAACCTCAAGCCGCAGAACGTCATCGGCGTGACCACGCTGCTCAAGGACCGCAAGACCGGCGAGCTGACCACCGCGCGCAAGCAGATTACCGCCGGCAAATATGACGAGAAGGCCAACCTCGGCCTGGAGTACACGCCTTACCTGTGGACCCCGGCGACCTGGATGGCCGGCAAGCACGCGGCGATCCTGACGTACATCGACGAATGGAAAAAACCGGTGCTGGTCGCTGGCGACACGCCGAGCAGTGACGGCTACATGTTGTTCCACGATGTGGACGTAGCCAAGGGCGGCATCCACCTGTGGGTCAACCGCAAGGACAAATACATGACCCAGATTAACGGCATGATGGCCAAGCACGCTGCCGCCCAGGCCAAGGAAGGACTGCCGGTGACAGCGGACAAGAACTGGGTGATCGTCAAGCCGGAAGATATCCAGTAACACGGCATCAAAGAGGCAAGGTATTGCCTTTGTGGCGAGGGAGCTTGCTCCCGCTGGGCTGCGTAGCAGCCCCAAAACCTCCAAATGCGGAGCATCAGACACACCGCACCTGCCGGTTTACGACTGCTTCGCAGCCGAGCGGGAGCAAGCTCCCTCGCCACGGGGAATCATGTGGTTCCAGAGTCCGAACAGGCGCCCAAAAAAAGCCCCGCACTTGGCGGGGCATTTTTATTGCGGCTAACGACGCTTACAGGCCGTCGAGCATCGCCTTGTTACGCACCGCGCCCTTGTCGGCGCTGGTGGCGAGCAGGGCGTAGGCCTTGAGGGCCGTGGTGACTTTGCGTGGACGCACTTCCACCGGTTTCCAGCCTTTGTTGTCCTGTTCGACGCGGCGCCCGGCCAGCTCTTCGTCGCTGATCAACAGGTTGATCGAGCGGTTCGGAATGTCGATCAGGACCTTGTCGCCGTCGCGCACCAGACCGATGGCGCCGCCCGCCGCAGCCTCCGGCGAAGCGTGGCCGATGGACAGGCCCGAGGTGCCGCCGGAGAACCGGCCATCGGTCAGCAAGGCGCAGGCTTTGCCCAGGCCCTTGGACTTCAGGTAGGAGGTTGGGTAGAGCATTTCCTGCATGCCCGGGCCGCCTTTCGGACCTTCGTAGCGAATGATCACGATGTCACCGGCCTTCACTTCGTCAGCGAGGATGCCCCGTACGGCGCTGTCCTGGCTTTCGAAAATCTTCGCGTTGCCTTCGAACACATGGATCGACTCGTCGACACCGGCGGTTTTCACCACGCAGCCATCCAGGGCGATGTTGCCGTAGAGCACGGCCAGGCCGCCTTCCTTGGAATACGCGTGCTCGACGCTGCGGATGCAGCCGTTTTCACGGTCGTCGTCCAGGGTCTCCCAACGTGTCGACTGGCTGAATGCGGTTTGCGTCGGAATGCCCGCCGGGCCGGCCTTGAAGAAGTGGTGAACGGCCTCGTCGGTGGTCTGGGTGATGTCCCACTTGGCGATGGCTTCGGCCATGCTCTTGCTGTGCACGGTCGGCAGGTCGGTGTGCAGCAGGCCGCCACGGGCCAGGGAGCCGAGGATGCTGAAGATCCCGCCGGCGCGGTGCACGTCTTCCATGTGGTACTTCTGGATGTTCGGCGCGACCTTGCACAGTTGCGGCACGTGACGGGACAGGCGGTCGATGTCGCGCAGGTCGAAATCGATCTCGGCTTCCTGGGCAGCGGCCAGCAAGTGCAAGATGGTGTTGGTGGAACCGCCCATGGCGATGTCCAGGGTCATGGCGTTTTCGAACGCCTTGAAGTTGGCGATGTTGCGCGGCAACACCGACTCGTCGTTCTCACCGTAGTAGCGCTTGCACAGCTCGACGATGGTGCGGCCGGCCTGCAGGAACAGCTGTTCGCGGTCGCTGTGGGTGGCCAGGGTCGAACCGTTGCCCGGCAGGGCCAGGCCCAGGGCTTCGGTGAGGCAGTTCATCGAGTTGGCGGTGAACATGCCGGAGCACGAACCGCAGGTCGGGCAGGCGCTGCGCTCGTACTCGGCAACCTTCTCGTCGGAGGCGCTGGAGTCGGCGGCGATCACCATGGCGTCGACCAAGTCGAGGCCGTGGCTGGCGAGCTTGGTCTTGCCGGCTTCCATCGGGCCGCCGGAGACGAAGATTACCGGGATGTTCAGGCGCAGGGCGGCCATGAGCATGCCCGGGGTGATCTTGTCGCAGTTGGAAATGCACACGATGGCGTCGGCGCAGTGGGCATTGACCATGTATTCGACGGAGTCGGCGATGATCTCGCGGCTGGGCAGCGAATAGAGCATGCCGTCATGGCCCATGGCGATGCCATCGTCCACGGCGATGGTGTTGAATTCCTTGGCAACGCCGCCCACGCGTTCGATTTCCCGGGCGACCAACTGACCCAGGTCCTTGAGATGCACGTGACCCGGTACGAACTGGGTGAAGGAGTTGGCAATGGCGATGATCGGCTTCTTGAAGTCGTCATCCTTCATCCCCGTGGCGCGCCACAAGGCACGGGCGCCGGCCATGTTGCGGCCATGGGTGGATGTTTTCGAGCGGTAATCAGGCATGGAGCACTCCGGGCGGCTAATCAGATATCAAAGGGGAAGTGAGCTTCTGTTGACGTTCTGGAACACCGGGGATTGGCCGAGTGTCCGGAAGTGGCCGATGACTTTGCAGGATCGCTGCGCGCCTCAGCATGAGCTCATAAACCCGCCGGGGATGAATGGCGATGAATGTCGCGATTCTACACCGCTGGCGCCAGGATGAAATGACGCAAAGCGCTGATCGGGCGCCAATGTCGCGCTTGAGATGACGACTGGCAACGCTCAGCCGGCCAACAGCGCCCTGTGACGGTGCCGGGCCAGGCTATTGAGCCCCAGCCCCAGGGCGCTGAGCAGCATCAGGCACAGGGCCAGCGTCATCTGCCTGTCCAGCGGGGTGAGGCTGATCGCAGCACTGGTCAGGCCGCCAACGATGAAGATCAGCACGCTGCCGGCCGAGGCGGACGTACCGGCTTGCTCCGGGAATTGATTCATTGCCAGGGTATGGGCCGCCGCCCGGGCAATGGTCGTTCCGGCGGTGCACACGATCATGGGCAGCAGCAGGGTGGTGACCGACAAGCCCAATTGGCTGGAGAGCCCAAGCATCAGGATCCCCGCCGCCAGGATCAGGCCAAGGCCTGTGATGATTTGCGTCTGGGGGGCGATTCGATTGCTCAGCACGGTCGCCACCGCTCCGCCGCCGATATAAGCCAGTCCGTAGCCCAGCAGTGCCCACGAAAAGGCCTCGGGCGAGAGTTGTAACTGATCGATGAGCAGCAGCGGCGAAATGACGATAAACGAAAAGTGGCAGGAAAAGGCCAGTGCCGATGTCAACCAATAGGTCATGAAGCTGAAGTCGCCACAGACCTTTCGATAAGACGCAATGAAGTCCAGGCGCTGGCGTGGGCGACCCGCGGGGGAAGGTTTGAGTAACAGGCTGGCGCCCACAAACACGCCGACCGCCAGGGCCACGAACACCAGGAAGCTGCCGCGCCAGCCCATCCAGCTTTGTAGTCCGGTGCCGGCCAGGGGCGAAACGGAAATGAAAATGCCGCCGCAGGTGACCAGGAATATACGCAGTCGCTGCTGCTCCCCGCCTGTGAACAAGTCCTGTATCAACGCCTGGGACAGCACGAAACAACCGCAGCCCAAGGCCTGGACGACGCGGAAGAACAGAAAGGACCAGTAGCCATCGGCGAGCACGCAACCTGTTGCCCCGACCGCTGAAACGCTGATCCCGATCAACAGCAGGTTCTTTCGCCCCATGACGTCGGAGAGTGGGCCAACCAGCAGTTGCGAAAGGGCGATGCCCACCGCGAACAGGCTGACAGACAGGGCAATGTCCGACGATGGACGTTCGAACTGCTCGGACAGGGCGGGGAACGAAGGCAGCACGACGTCGATTGGAAAGACCCCGAGCAGTGTCAGGGTCAGTAATAGGCCGACGGTGGCGGGTTTGCGGGCGGCCAGGTGGTTTTGCGGATCAGTCATCGAACAGTTCCAGGACGTACCTGAGGGTCGCTTTCAATCCTAATGCGTCATGCCAGCCAGGCGAGGGGGAGATTGAGTAGGAAGGTTCTGGTAATGACGTGGGGGGACTCCTACAGACGTTTGCTACTTATTGACTTTTGCGCCAGGGACTTATTCAGGCACGCAAAAAAAACGCAGCCAAGGCTGCGATCAGAATGCAATTGGAGTGCGCGGGGCACAGCGCTACGGCACTGGCCCCGCCTGGCCTCAGCTGTTGGGCAACAGCCGGCAGGTGATGCTCTTGATGTAGCGGGTTTCGGCAATGGCCGGGTGTACCGGATGGTCCGGCCCCTGGCCGCCGCGTTCGAGCAGTTGAATGTTGCGGTCCAGGTGACGAGCGCTGGTCAGCAGGATGTTTTGCAGGTCGTCTTCGGGCAGGTGCATCGAGCACGATGCGCTGACCAGGATGCCGTCCTTGCTGAGCAGGCGCATGGCTTGTTCGTTGAGGCGGCGATAGGCGCCCTCACCGTTTTTCAGGTCTTTCTTGCGCTTGATGAAAGCGGGTGGGTCGGCCACGATCACGTCGAAGCGTTCTTCGCTGGCCTTGAGCTCCTTCAGGGCTTCGAACACGTCGCCTTCGATGCAGGTCAGCTTCTCGGCAAAGCCGTTCAGCGCGGCGTTGCGCTCGACACCGTCGAGGGCAAAGGCCGAAGCATCGACGCAGAACACTTCACTGGCGCCGAACGCTGCGGCTTGCACGCCCCAGCCGCCGATGTAGCTGAACAGGTCCAGGACGCGCTTGCCCTTGGCGTACGGGGCCAGGCGTGCGCGGTTCATGCGGTGGTCGTAGAACCAGCCGGTTTTCTGGCCTTCCATGACCGGCGCTTCGAACTTCACGCCGTTCTCTTCCAGGGCGACCCACTCCGGCACCAGGCCGAACACGGTCTCGACGTAGCGGTTCAGGCCTTCGGCGTCACGGGCCGCGGAGTCGTTCTTGAACAGGATGCCGCTGGGCTTGAGCACCTGGGTCAGGGCGGCGATCACGTCGTCCTTGTGAGCTTCCATGGTGGCAGAGGCGATCTGCACCACCAGGATGTCGCCGAAACGGTCGACCACCAGGCCTGGCAACAGGTCGGAATCACCGTAGACCAGGCGATAGAACGGCTTGTCGAACAGCCGCTCGCGCAGGGACAACGCCACGTTGAGGCGATGCACCAGCAGGGATTTGTCCAGCGGCAGCTTCACGTCGCGGGACAACAGCCGGGCGCAGATCAGGTTGTTGGGGCTCATCGCAACGATGCCCAGCGGCTTGCCGCCGGCGGCTTCGAGGATGGCCTGGTCACCGGCCTTGAAGCCGTGCAGCGGGGTGGCGGCTACATCGATTTCGTTGCTGTAGACCCACAGGTGGCCGGCGCGCAGGCGACGGTCGGCGTTGGCTTTGAGGCGCAGGCTAGGCAGGGACATGACGTCGCTCCGGAAAAAAGAGCGGGAGTATACCGTGTTGCAACCGTGGCGGGGCTGGTGGTGGACATGTGGTGAGGAAGCGGGCTCCCTCACCACGGTATCGGGCAGGTTTCAGGCGGACAACGCGCTGATCAACTCGCGGTTGAACGCCGGAATGTCATCGGGCTGACGGCTGCTGATCAATGTGCCGTCCTTGACCACTTCCTTATCGACCCAGTTCGCGCCGGCGTTGACCAGGTCATCCTTGAGGGGCTTGTAGCTGGTCATGGTCTTGCCCTTGACCAGCCCGCTCGACACCAGCAACCAGCCGCCATGGCAAATCACCGCAATGGGCTTGCCCGCCGCCTCGAAGCCCTTGACCAGTTTCTGGGCATCGGTGTCGATGCGGATGGTGTCGGAGTTCTGCACGCCACCGGGCAGCACCACGGCGTCGTACTGTTCGACATTGGCCGCCTTGAAGGTCAGGTCGATCCGAAAGTCGTCGGCCGGCTGGTCATGGTTCCAGCCTTTGACCTGGCCTTCGCGGGCCGAAACGATGTCAACTTTGACGCCGGCCTGTTCCAGCGCCTGTTGGGGGCCGGTCAGTTCGGCCTGTTCAAAACCGTCGGTCACGAGGATGGCGACACGTTTGTTGTTCAGGGAGCCAGGCATGAAAAATCTCCTCAAGCTGAGTGGCTGGGTTGCCGACTCAAGCCTTATGCAGGCTTGGCTGTCGGCCCTGTAAGGTCCGAAGCCAATGCCTGAAGGAAAGTTCCGCCGATCTACCCGGCGGTGTATCGGATCCATCTTTAAGGGTTAGAATCCCCGCCTGACACCGGAGTGTGTACTCATGTCCAAAGAACTTTCCGCCGAACAAATCCAACAGTCCTTGCAAGGCATCAGCGTGCCGCCCCAGCCGCAGATCATGGTGGATCTGCAGATGGAGCAGTACATGCCCGATCCGGACCTGGAGACCATCGCCAAGCTGATCTCCCACGATCCGGGCCTTTCCGGGGCCTTGCTCAAGATCGTCAACTCGCCGTATTACGGCCTGCGCAACAAGATCACCTCGATCCAGCGAGCGGTGAATCTGTTGGGCAGTCGTTCGATCATCAACCTGATCAATGCGCAGTCGATCAAGGGCGAGTTGCACGACGACGCCATTGTCACCCTGAACCGCTTCTGGGATACCGCCCAGGATGTGGCGATGACTTGCCTGACCCTGGCCAAGCGCGTCGGCCTGGAGAACGGTGACGAAGCCTATGCACTGGGGTTGTTCCACGATTGCGGGGTGCCGTTGATGCTCAAGCAGTTCCCCAGCTACATGGGCGTGCTGGAAGAGGCCTACGCCAATGCCAGCGCCGAGTGCCGGGTAGTGGACACCGAGAATCGTGAGTTCAACACCAACCATGCGGTGGTCGGTTACTACACTTCCAAATCCTGGCGCCTGCCGGATCACGTCAGCCAGGCCATCGCCAACCACCACAATGCCCTGGCGATTTTCAGCGACGAGTCTTCACGCAATAACAGCCAGTTGAAGAATCTGCTGGCGATCCTGAAGATGTCCGAGAACATCTGTGCGTCCCACCGGGTGCTCGGCAATCAGGCCGAAGACCACGAGTGGAATTGTGTCGGGAGCCTTGTGCTCGATTACATCGGGTTGTCGGAATACGACTTCCAGACCCAGAAACAGGAAATTCGCGACCTCGCCACTCGTTGAGTGCGGGGCTTCGCCTGATTCGAGAGCCTCATGCCAGAACTGCCGGAAGTCGAAACCACCCGTCGCGGAATTGCGCCCCATCTTGAAGGCCAGCGGGTCAACCGCGTGGTGGTCCGCGACCGCCGCCTGCGCTGGCCAATCCCGGAAGATCTCGACGTGCGCCTTTCGGGCCAGCGCATCGTGCAGGTGGAGCGGCGGGCCAAGTACCTGTTGATCAATGCAGAGGTGGGCACGTTGATCAGCCACCTGGGCATGTCCGGCAACCTGCGCTTGGTGGAAGTCGGCATGCCGGCCGCCAAGCACGAGCACGTGGACATCGAGCTGGAATCCGGCCTGGCCTTGCGCTACACCGACCCTCGCCGCTTTGGCGCGATGCTCTGGAGCCTTGACCCGTTCAATCACGAGTTGTTGATTCGCCTGGGTCCCGAGCCGTTGACCGAGCTGTTCGATGGCGAACGATTGTTCCAGCTCTCGCGGGGGCGGTCCATGGCGGTCAAGCCGTTCATCATGGACAACGCGGTGGTGGTGGGGGTGGGCAATATCTACGCGACCGAGGCCCTGTTCGCCGCCGGCATCGACCCGCGCCGGGCCGCCGGAGGCATTTCCCGGGCGCGTTACCTGAAGCTGGCGATCGAGATCAAGCGCATCCTCGCCCATGCCATCGAGCGCGGTGGCACCACGCTGCGGGATTTTATCGGCGGGGATGGCCAACCCGGCTATTTCCAGCAGGAACTGTTCGTTTACGGCCGGGGCGGGGAGCTGTGCAAAGTCTGCGGCACGGGGCTGCGGGAAATCCGCCTGGGCCAGCGCGCTAGCGTCTGGTGTCCACGCTGTCAGAGCTGATTTGTCCTACGGTCTATAGTCAGTAGTACTGATTTAGCCGAAGGATCGCCCGATGAGACTGCTTCGACCTGTCGTTCTAGCGCTGCTGCTGAGTGTCGGTTTGCCTGCCCTGGCAAGCGAAGGCAGCGGCGACCCGCGCTACACCATCCAGAACCCGCCGGCCTTCGCCATGCTCGGCGACCTGCTGATTGCTCGTCCGCTGCTGCTCGCCGCCACGGTGATTGGCGCCGGGGCATTCGTGGTGTCGTTGCCCTTTACCGCGCTGGGCGGCGGGGTCGGCGATGCGGGGAAGGCGTTGGTGGTGGACCCGGCGAAGGCCACGTTTGTGCGGTGCCTGGGGTGTATCGGGGAGGGGTTTGAGCGGCAGGAGTGAGGCAGGCAGTTGAATCTTGGGTGTTGCTGCTGGCTTCATCGCGAGCAAGCTCGCTCCCACAGGGGCTTTGCTTCAGGCACAAGTGGTGTAAACACAGCAGATCCCTGTGGGAGCGAGCTTGCTCGCGATAGGGCCCGCACAGACCCTACAGAATAATCTGGCTCAATCCTTACCCGTAATCTTGCGATATTTCGCCATCAACTGTTCTTCAGTTTCCGGATGAGCCTCGTCCAGGGGGATGCAATCCACCGGGCAGACCTGTTGGCACTGGGGTTCGTCGTAATGGCCGACACACTGGGTGCACAAGTTCGGGTCGATGACGTAGATCTCTTCGCCTTGGGAAATGGCCTCGTTCGGGCATTCGGGTTCGCAGACGTCGCAATTGATGCAGTCGTCGGTGATGATCAGGGACATGCGGGCTCCTGCCGGGGCGTTGGGCCCGGGCATATGAAAAACGTATGGGCGCAATTGTGCCGCATTGGCGAGCGCAGTGCACGCGGGCGCGATGGACTGCGCTGTGCCGGGCTGCGCAGCGGGTCGCAGCCCGCGGGTTATTTCTTGAAGCGCAGGGTTAGCGCATCGGCCACGGCCGGGTGGACGAACTTGGTGATATCACCGCCCAACGCCGCGATTTCCCGGACCAGGGTCGAGGAAATGAAGGAATAACGCTCCGACGGCGTCAGGAACAGGCTCTCGACGTCCGGTGCCAGTTGGCGGTTCATGTTGGCCAGTTGGAACTCGTACTCGAAGTCCGAGACCGCCCGCAGGCCGCGCAGGAACACATTGGCGTTCTTTTCCTTGGCAAAGTGCGCCAAAAGCGTCGAGAAGCCGACCACTTCCACGTTGGGCAGGTGCTTGGTGACCTCGCGGGCCAGTTCCACACGTTGTTCCAGCGGGAACAGCGGGTTTTTCTTCGGGCTGGCGGCGACGGCAATGATCACGTGGTCGAACAGGCGCGCGGCGCGTTCGACCAGATCGCCATGGCCCTTGGTAATAGGGTCGAAGGTACCTGGGTACAACACTCGGTTCATCGCGTCGTCCTGGCGGGAGTCCGTTGGGGAGTCGGATGGTATCGCAGCCTTCTCGGTCGGCCAAGTCGGCTGTTGCGTAAGAAAGCACTATAGACGGTGCGAATAATCCGGATATTCAGATGTTCGGTAAGCCCGTGGCGAGGGAGCTTGCTCCCGTTTGAGCGCGAAGCGCTCACAAAATGGGTCTGCTGGGCAGCCCAGCGGGAGCAAGCTCCCTCGCCACGGGTTCGTTGTTTTTCTCAACAAATGGTTCATGGGTTTTTCAGGCGTTCGGCCAGGGCCGTCGCTAATTGCGCGGTCAGCCCGTACACCGATAATTGCGGGTTGGCGCCGATGCTGGTGGGGAACAGCGAGCCGTCATGGATCGACAGGTTGCCCAGTTGGTGATGGCGGCCAAGGCTGTCGGTGACAGCGGTTTTCGGGTCTTCCCCCATGGCGCAACCGCCCATCACGTGGGCGCTGCCCAGGCGTGTGCGGTACAACGCCAGGTCGAGTCCGTCGATCAGTGTGCGGGCTTCGGCCAGGGTCTTAACGTAGCGGGCATCGCTGTGCAAGGGCATGACCGCCTTGGCGCCGCCGGCAAACTGGATCTCGGCCATGCTGTGGAAGGCCCGGCGCAAGCCATCCCAGGCATACGGCGTAACGGGATAATCGAGCACGGGGGTGCCGTCGCTGCGCAATTCGACGCTGCCGCCGGGGCTGTCCGGATGAAATCCGTCGCGCAACAGTGCCAACATGGCGTGGGTATGGGGCAGTCGGGACATGTGCAACGCGTTCTCGGGACCGAACCCGCCCAATAGCGTCGCGGCCAGGGCCGGGTGCAAGGGCGGGACTTCAAGCTTGTAGGACATTTTGCCGGTGGTGCCGTCCTGCCATTGGAAGTGATCCGAATAAATCGATTGCGGCGCGCCGTAGAACGGGTTGATGACCTCGTCGAATTGCCCGGCGGACATGTTCACCAGATGCAGGAAGGTGCGTTTGCCCAGGCGTCGATGTGGATCCGGCGCATCGGAGCGCAGCAGCAGGCCTGGGCTGTTGATGCCGCCGCCCGCCAACACATAATGCCGCGCCTTGACGGTGATGCGCCGCCCTGTCGGCGCCACGCAACGCTCGTCCATGGCTTGGCACTCGAGGCCGATGACGGCATCGTTTTTGATCGTCAGACGCTCGGCCCGCGCCAGGTAAAGCAGCGCGCCGCCCTTGTCCAGCGTGGCCGGGATGGTGGTGACCAGCATCGACTGCTTGGCGTTGGTCGGGCAGCCCATGCCGCAATAGCCCAGGTTCCAGCAGCCGCGTACGTTGCGCGGGATGACGTGCCAGGCGTAGCCCAATTGTTCACAACCTTTGCGGATCACGTCGTTGTTGGCATTGGGCGGAATCAGCCACGGCGCCACGCCCAGGCGTTGTTCCATCTGCGTAAACCAGGGCGCCATCTCAGCGCGGCCGTGGCCTTTTACGTTGTGCTCGGCAGCCCAGTGGTCGAGGGTCTGGTCGGGCGTGCGGAAGCTGGAAGTCCAATTGATCAGCGTCGTGCCGCCGACGGCCCGGCCCTGGAGAATGGTGATGGCGCCGTCCTTGCTCATGCGCCCCAGGCCTTCCTGATACAGGCTGCTGTAGGCCTGGTCTTCGAGCAGCGTGAAGTCATGACTGGTCTTGAGCGGACCTTCCTCGATCAGCAACACGCGGTAGCCGGCGGCGCTGAGGATTTCGGCCGTGGTGCCGCCGCCAGCACCGCTGCCGACGATGGCCACGTCCGCTTCCAGGGTCAGGTCCTGGGTCAGTTGCGCACCGTTGTAGGTGGTCCAGCCACGGGCCAGGCCTTCGCGGAAGGGATCGGGTACGGGCATGTGCGGGGTTCTCTTATTATTATGGATGGACGATGAAGAACCCTGTGGGAGTGGGCTTGCTCCCACAGGAGTTGGGCCTGGCTTTCAAATCTTGGGCGGTCCTGGATACCCGCAGTGCGCCCAGGCTTCGGATTGGGTGTACCAGGCCATCATCACCAGTTGCAGCAATGAGCTATGGCCTTGACGCAGCAGGTCCAGCGAACTGTTTTCCCACCGCCCGAGGAACTGGTGGATGTCATCGGCGCTGGCGTTTTCCCACGAGCCCCAGACCCCGGTCAGCGGCCCGCGGGTAATCCCCAGCGTGAGCACGTCGAACAGCTGGCGCGTGAGTTTGAGCATGGCGGGGGACAGGTGGGCCAGGCTGCTGTCCAGGCTTCGCAGGGTCGCGTCCGTGGCGGTACTAATCTGTCCGGCGGCCACTGCGCCGTCCAGCATCACGGGGATGACGCTGCGTAAAAATGGCAGGTCGCTGTCGCGCAGGGCCGCCAGGCCGTTGCTCGGTTGGCTGGGCGAACAACCGCTCAAGCTGGCGCCCAGGCCGACGGTGGCCAGGAAGGCGCTGGCGCCGAGGCTGAACTTCAGCAAGCCGCGCCGTGACAGTGCGGGTGTATCGGTGAGGCTTGGGTTCATTATTGTTATTACCCGGGAAGAGGCGCGTCAGCGGACAAACAGCTTCTGGATCAGTTTCTGCAAAGGCTTGCCGTAGGGCGGATAAATCAGCTTCGCGGCGTTGAATCGCTGTTTGGTCAGCACGCCCTTGGCCTTGCTGAAGGTCAGGAAACCCTCATGTCCGTGGTAATGCCCCATTCCCGAGGGCCCGATACCCCCGAACGGCAAGTCGTCCTGGGCGACGTGCAGCAGCGTGTCGTTCAGGCAGACACCGCCGGAATGGGTTTCATGGAGTACACGGTTCTGTTCGGCCTTGTTGTAGCCAAAGTAGTAGAGCGCCAGCGGGCGGGGACGCTGATTGATGTAGGCGAACGCCTGATCCAGATTGTCATAGGGCACGATGGGCAGCAGCGGGCCGAAGATCTCGTCTTGCATGACGGTCATCTCGTCGCTGACATTGAGCAGCAGGCTGTGGGCCATGCGGCGGTCCTGGCCCTGGTCGAACAGTTCGATCAGCAGCGCGCCCTTGCTGGTGGCGTCGCTGATGTAGCCGTTGAGTCGCGCCAGCTGTCGTTCGTTGATGATTGCTGTGTAGTCCGGGTTGTTCGCCAGGGTCGGATAAAACCCGCGTACCGCCTCGCGATAGGCCTCAACGAACTCGCCGACGCGATTCTGCGGTACCAACACGTAGTCCGGGGCGACACAGGTTTGCCCTGCATTCAGGGTTTTGCCGAAGGCAATGCGTTCGGCGGCATCCTTGATGGGGACATCGACTGACACGATGGCCGGCGATTTCCCACCCAGCTCCAGAGTGACCGGGGTCAGGTTTTCGGCAGCGGCCCGCATGACATGCTTGCCGATGCTGGTGGCGCCGGTGAACAGCAGGTGATCGAAGGGCAGCTTGGAAAACGCCATGCCGATTTCCGCTTCGCCAAGCACCACGCAGACCAGGTCCTGGGGGAAGACCCGGGCCAGCAATTGCTTGAGCAGCAAGCCGGTCGCCGGTGTCGATTCGCTGAGCTTGAGCATCACCCGGTTGCCCGCGGCCAATGCCCCTACCAGCGGCCCGATGGCCAGGAACAGTGGGTAGTTCCATGGCACGATGACGCCGACCACCCCCAGCGGCTGATAGATCACTTTGGCCGATGCCGGTTGAAAGGCCATGCCTACCTTGCGCCGGGAGGGTTTCATCCAACCCTGGAGATGTCGGCTGGCGTAATGGATACCGTGCAGGCTCGGCATCAGTTCGGCCAGCAGTGTTTCGTCGGCGCTGCGGTGGCTGAAATCCTGGCTGATGGCGTCGATCACGGCTTGTCGTTCGTTGCTCAATACCTCGCGCAGTGCCTTGAGCCATTGTCGGCGCTGTTCGGCCGGTGGCATTGGATGGGCGGCGTAGGCCTGGCGCTGGGCATCGAAGAGCGACCGCAGCTCGTCCAGTTGTTGTTGAGACTCGTGCAGGTAGGCAACGTCGGCAGGCATCGTCGGGCACCGGATATTATTAGAGTGGGTGTTTTCTAGAGCTTATACTCTAGAAAGTCAATGGCATCCGTAACGGCGATGGGTTTTTCCTGTGACCGATAGGTCGTAAGATGCCGATCAATGCCTTCGTCGAATTAAAGCCCAAACCATGGCCCCACGAATGAAAACCAGCGAGCGCATCGTGCAAAACAGCCTCGAGCTGTTCAACCAGCAAGGCGAGCGCAGCGTCAGCACCAACCACATTGCCGCCCACATGGACATGTCCCCAGGCAACCTCTATTACCACTTCCCCAACAAGCAGGCGATCATCGCCGTGCTGTTCAGTGAATACGAGAACCTGGTGGACAGCTTCCTGCGCCCGCCCCAGGGCCGTGCGGCCACGGTGGAGGACAAGCGCTTCTATTTGCAGGAGCTGCTGGCGGCCATGTGGCGCTACCGTTTTCTGCACCGGGACCTGGAACATCTGCTTGACAGCGATCCGGACCTGGCGGCGCGCTATCGACGGTTTTCCCAGCGCAGCCTGATCCACGGCACCGCTATTTATGAAGGCTTCGTTGCCGCCGGCATCCTGAAGATGGACCGGGTGCAGATCGAGTCCCTGACCCTCAATGCCTGGATCATCCTCACGTCCTGGGTGCGGTTCCTGTGCACCACGCGGGAAAACTTCAGCCACCTGAGCGAGCAGGCCATCAAGCGTGGCGTGTATCAGGTACTGGTGTTGGAGGCCGGTTTCGTGACCGATCAGGCCCGCGAAGAGGTGGATGCACTGTTCAAAGAGTATTACGTCCCCCTGGCCCAGACCCTGGAGGAAGGGCAGTAGGATCGACCCCCGACTTAGCCACAGGAGTTCACCATGCCCATTGCGCAACTCATCAGCCCTCAAGCCCTCGAAGAGCGGCGATCACAGCCAGGGCTGGTCATCCTCGATTGCCGTTTTGCCCTGGAAGACCCGGATTATGGCCAGCGCAGTTATGCCGAGGGCCACATCGCCGGTGCGTCGTTCGCAGACCTTGAGCGCGACCTGAGCGGGGCGGTGACCAAAGGCGTGACCGGGCGTCATCCGCTGCCGGAGCCGGGGGGCTTGATCGAGCGCCTCAAGGCCTGGGGAATCGATAACGACAGTGATGTCGTGCTGTACGACGACGGTCCTGGCGCCTATGCCGCGCGGGCCTGGTGGTTGCTGGCCTGGCTGGGCAAGCGCGATGGCGTGTACATCCTCGACGGTGGGCTCAAAGCCTGGCATGCCGCCGGCTTGCCCTTGAGCCTGGATCCGCCGCAGAACAGTCGCGGGAACTTCAGCGGGGCACCGGACGCGAGCTTGGTGCTCAGCGCCCAAGCGCTGCAACAACGCCTCGGCCAACCGGACATGACCCTGCTGGATGCCCGGGCGTTGCCGCGTTTCAAAGGTGAAGTCGAGCCCATCGACCCGATAGCCGGGCATATCCCGGGCGCCCAGTGTGCGGCGTTTACCGATAACCTGGGCGCCGATGGGCGCTTCCTGCCGGCCGACCAGCTCAAGCAGCGCTTCGCCGAAAAACTGGGCGAGCGCTCGCCCACCGACCTGGTGGCCTATTGCGGCTCCGGCGTGACGGCGTGTCATAACCTGTTTGCCTTGTGCCTGGCCGGGTATCCCTTGGGGCGGTTGTACGCGGGCTCGTGGAGCGAGTGGATCAATGATCCCCAGCGGGGCGTGGCGAAGGGCGAGTGATGTGATTGGCCAGGGCGCTTTTGTGTGGCGAGGGAGCTTGCTCCCGCTGGGCTGCGAAGCGGCCCCCTCAGGTGAGTGCTGCGCACTCAAGCGGGAGCAAGCTCCCTCGCCACAGAAAACCAAGCCACGGTTCAGCTCCGACCCAGATGGGCCAGCCATGTCGGAATCCGCCGCTCCAGGTAATACCCCGGGCGCCGCAGGGTTCCGTCGACAAACCCTACATGCCCGCCCCGGGCGTGCAGTTCAATCCGGGTCGAGGCAGATAATTCGTTCGGTTCTGGCAGGCTGTGAGGGAACACAAAAGGATCGTCGGCGGCCTGGATGACCAGGGTCGGCGTGCAGATGCCCGCCATGAAATAACGGCTGGAGGCACGGCGGTAGTAATCCGCGGCATCGGAGAACCCGTGCAGTGGCGCCGTCACCCGGCCGTCGAAGTCCCAGAAGGTGCGCATGTTTTCCAACGGGCCAAGCGCTGCCAGGGTCGCCAGGCCTTCGTGGCGTCCGTCGTGCTGGAACTGACGTTGCTTGTTGCGCACATAGGCCACGAGCTGGCGCATGAAATGCGCCTGGTAGAACCTGGAGAATCCTTGGCCGATGCGGTCGGCACACTGGTCGAGGCGAAACGGCACCGAGACCGCCACCGCCCCTTGCAACTGGCTGTCGCGGCCGGTTTCCCCCAGATGCTTGAGCAGCACATTGCCGCCCAGTGAATAACCCACCGCAAACAACGGTGCCAGGGGGCGGCGGGCGCGCAAATGGGTGATGGCGGCGGCGAGGTCTTCGCTGACGCCCGAGTGATAGCTGCGGGGCAACAGGTTCGGCTCACCCGAGCAGCCACGCCAGTTCAAGGCCGCACTGGCCCAACCCTGGCGACCGAGAGCCTGTTGCAGTCCGGCCACGTAAGGCGAGTTGGAAGAGCCGGTCAGCCCGTGAAGCACCAGCACCAGTGGTGCCTCGGCGCTGTGGGGGCCGTGCCAGTCAAGGTCGAGGAAATCACCGTCTTCCAGCCACAGGCGCTCGCGTTGGCGCTCGATGTGTGTGGTCTTGCGCCATAGCGGACCCCACAAAGTCTGCAGGTGTGG
This sequence comes from Pseudomonas sp. 3JA, assembly GCF_036961705.1. Classification (NCBI taxonomy): domain Bacteria; kingdom Pseudomonadati; phylum Pseudomonadota; class Gammaproteobacteria; order Pseudomonadales; family Pseudomonadaceae; genus Pseudomonas; species Pseudomonas sp. 3JA. The sequence goes on along the minus strand of NZ_JBAMDJ010000015.1, from coordinate 54,132 downwards.
GTTGCCAAGGCCCGGGGCGGGGACGAAACGCTCAGATGCGGCGGACATCATTATTGTTCTCGATGCACTGGTCAGCCGTTCAGTCAATGTCCTTTGCCAAACGCTGCCACAACGCGTAATACACCCGTCCGGATTTCTGCTCGCGATGCAAGCGCCAATTGCCCGGCAAGCCCAAGGTGGACGGGGCGGTCTCGCTTTCAGTGTAGACCCAGGCATCCTCGGCCAACCACTGACGTTCCTCGAGCAAGGTGCAGACCGTCGGCAACAGGTTTTGGTTGAAAGGTGGGTCGAGGAACACCAGGTCGAAAGGCGTTGCCGGTTGGCTGTCCAGGTAGCGCAGGGCGTCGGCGGTCTGCACCTGGCCGACGGTGCAGCGCAGGGTGCCCAAATGTTCTTTCAGGCTGGAGACAGCCAGGTTGCTGGCGTCCAGCGCCTGGCCCATGGCGGCGCCACGGGACAGGGCCTCGAGAAACAGCGCGCCGCTGCCGGCGAACGGGTCGAGCACCCGGGCACCCGCCACGTAGGGTGCGAGCCAGTTGAACAGGGTTTCGCGCACGCGGTCCGGGGTGGGGCGCAGGCCCGGGGCATCCGGGAAGCTCAAGCGCCGGCTGCGCCATTCGCCGCCGATGATACGCAACTGGTTCACACCGTTATGCACGGGTTTCTTGCTGGAATTCGATGGGCGGGCCATTAGTGCTCCGGAACTCCGAGCGGCTGCTCGGCAGGTTTGTCAGTGGGGGGCGGCAGCGGCTTTTGCGGCACGCTCGGGCCGGCGGTGACGATGACCATTTTGTCGGTGCTCAGGTGCTTGTTCAGCGCGGCCTTGACCTGATCGACCGTCAGTTCCTGGGACTGACGCATGAAGTCCTCCAGGTAGCTCAGCGGCAAGTCATAGAAGCCCATGGCGCCAAGCTGGCCGACGATATCGGAGTTGCTGGCAGTGGACAGCGGGAAACTGCCGGCCAACTCACGCTTGGCGTCGTCGAGTTCTTTCTGGGTGGGACCGTTCTTGAGGTAGTCGGCGAACACGTCTTGCACCAGTTTCAAGGTGCCTTCGCTCATCTCGGCGCGGGTCTGCAGGTTGATCATGAACGGGCCCCGGGCCTGCATCGGCGTAAAGCCGGAATACACACCGTAGGTCAGGCCACGTTTTTCCCGCACCTCGGTCATCAGTCGGGTACCGAAACCACCGCCGCCCAGAATCTGGTTACCCAGGGAGACGGCGGCAAAGTCCGGGTCGTCCCGGTCGATGCCCAGTTGCGCGAGCATCAGGTTGGTCTGCTTGGATGGAAACTCGATGTGCTGGACGCTTGCTTTCGGCTCCACCGGCGCCGGGGTTTTCGCCAGGGCCGGGCCCTTGGGCAGCGCAGCGGACACCTGGCTGGCGACCGCTTCGGCCTCGGCGCGGGACAAATCCCCCACCAGCGCGATCACCGCGTTGCCGGCGGTGTAGGCCTTGGCGTGGAACGCCCGGGCCTGGGCCAGGGTGATCGCTGGGATGCTTTGCGCGGTGCCGTCGCTGGAATGGGCGTAGGGGTGATCGCCATACAGGCGCTTCATCAGTTCCAGGCCCGCCAGTTTGCCGGGATTCTGTTTCTGGTACTCGAAACCGGCGAGCATCTGGTTCTTGATGCGAGCGAAGGAGTCGGCAGGAAAGGTCGGTTTGCCGACGACTTCGGCGAACAGCTTCAACGCCGGCTCACGCTTGTCGGCTGCGCTGAGGCTGCGCAGGGACGCCACGGCCATGTCGCGATAGGCGCCGTTGCCGAAGTCTGCACCGAGGCTTTCGAAACCTTGGGCAATGGCGCTGACGTCCTTGCCGGCCACGCCTTCGTTGAGCATGGCGTTGGTCAGCAGCGCGAGGCCGGGAGCGTCGCCGTCCTGGCTACTGCCGGCGGCGAAGGTCAGGCGCAGGTCGAACATTGGCAATTCGCGGGCTTCGACGAACAGCACCTTGGCGCCGTCGGCGGTTTTCCAGGTTTGCACGTCGAGCTGGCGGTGGCTGGGGGCTTTACCGTCCAGTTCCGCCAACGATTGCAGCTTGTTGCCGGACTTGGCGTTATCCAATGCCTGGCTGGCGGTGACGTCGGTGGTCGGCGACAGATAGAACGCCAGGGCGCCGGCCAAGACGATGAGCGCCAGGCCGATCAATACCGGGCGCCGTGATTTGCGCTCACTCATGAGCTTTCTCCTCGGGCAGGACATGCGCAACGCTCAGGCGCGAGCGGGTGAAATACAGCTGGGCTGCCTTCTGGATATCTTGTGGAGTCACGCTTTGCAGTTCAGCGAGTTCGGTGTCCATCAGCTTCCAGGACAAACCGACGGTCTCCAGCTGGCCGATGGCGGTGGCCTGGCTGGTGATCGAGTCGCGCTCATACACCAGGCCGGCGATGACCTGGGCGCGCACACGCTCCAGTTCTTCGGCGGTCGGGGCGGTGGTCTTCAGTTGATCGAGCAAGCGCCAAAGCCCTGCCTCGGCCTGGGCCATGGTTTTGTTTTTCTGGGTATTGGGCGCCGCCGACAAGGTGAACAGCGAATCCCCACGGGTGTAGGCGTCGTAGTTCGACGAGCCGCCGGACACCAGTTCTTCGCCGCGCTCCAACTGGGTCGGGATCCGACCGCTGTAACCGCCGTCCAGCAAGGCGGAGATCAGTCGCAGGGCATTGACCGAACGCTTGTCGGTCGCCGTGGCGATGCTCGGGACGTTGAAGGCCAGCATCAGGCTCGGCAGTTGGGTCTGTACATGCAGGGTGATCTGGCGTTCGCCGGGTTCGGCCAGCTCCAGGGGAATCTTTGCGGTCGGTACGTCACGCCGGGCCACCGGACCGAAATAGCGCTGGGCCAGGGCCTTGACCTCATCCGGCGTCACATCGCCGACCACCACCAGGGTCGCATTGTTCGGGGCGTACCAGGATTCGTACCAGTGGCGCAGCTCGCCGACGGTCATCCGGTCCAGGTCGGCCATCCAGCCGATGGTCGGCGTGTGATAACCGCTGGCCGGGTAAGCCATGGCCTTGAAGCGCTCGTAGGCCTTGGACATGGGCTTGTCGTCGGTGCGCATGCGGCGCTCTTCCTTGATCACTTCGATCTCGCGGCTGAACTCCTCCGGCGGCAGGCGCAGGCTGGCCATGCGGTCGGCTTCCAGTTCGAAGGCCACGCCCAGGCGGTCGCGGGCCAGTACCTGGTAATAGGCGGTGAAGTCATCGCTGGTGAAGGCGTTCTCTTCGGCACCGAGGTCGCGCAGGATCAGCGACGCTTCGCCGGGACCGACTTTTTCGCTGCCCTTGAACATCATGTGCTCAAGGGCGTGGGACAAACCTGTCTGGCCGGGCGTTTCGTAGCTGGAGCCAACCTTGTACCAGACCTGGGAAACCACCACCGGCGCACGATGGTCTTCGCGCACGACGACTTTCAGGCCGTTGTCGAGGGTAAATTCGTGGGTGGGTTGTGGATCGGCAGCCAAGGCTGAAAAGGGCAGCCAAACTGTGCTGAGCAGCAGGCCTGCGGCGCGGCGGGCAAGAGCATTCATTCGTGTTTAAACCTGTTGGGTTGCCTGCTTGGCCTTAGCCTCAGCAGGCGAGGAGGTGCTAGGATACTGATCCGTTTTACTGGCGGCCACGCCTATCGGGCCTTTTATCGGCCCGGGGTTGTCTGGGTTCCCCGGAGAAATGTCGGGTTTACTCGTTGATCCCGGCGTTTTCGCCGATGATGCCGTACCAGTCCTTCGAAAAAATCGACTTTGGGGCGTCCTGGGGACGCTTCGACAAAATGTTGCGCGTGAACAAGCTGGATGAAACGCAGTCTGTTCAGCATTGAATATTTATCACCGAGGCGCCCTTGTGGCGCGTCGCTACCGTGAGATAGCCGTCCTCCATGTTTGGTTCCAACGACGACAAGAAGACCCCAGCTGCGGCTGGCGAGAAAAAAGGCCTGTTCGGATGGCTGCGCAAGAAGCCGCAGGAAACCGTCGTCGAACAGCCACAACCGCTGCCTGAATCCGCCGCCGAGGCAGTGGCCGAAGAAACCGCGCCCATCGTCCTGCCGATTGCTGAGCCGGTGCTGCAACCGGTCGAGCCTGAGCCCGTTGTCGAGCCGGTGGCCGAGCAGCCGCTGACCCCGCCCGCCGAGCAAACCCCCTGGCTGACCTTGCCGGTGGCGGAAGAACCGGTCGCGCTGGTCGAGGAAGCGGCGCCGCATGTCACCCCGCCGATTCCAGCGCCGACGCAGGTTGTCGAGGCGCCAGTCATCAACGCTGTCGTTGAGCCGCCGGTCGCCGTCGTTGCGCCCGTGGTTGCGCAAGCCGCACCTGAGTCGGCACCTGCGCTGTTGGAAACCATCGCCCCCGTCGAGCCCGTCCGTAGCACCGAGGAAAACAAGGTCGGTTTCTTCGCCCGCCTCAAGCAGGGCTTGTCCAAGACCAGCGCCAGCATCGGCGAAGGCATGGCCAGCCTGTTCCTGGGCAAGAAAGTCATTGATGACGAATTACTGGAAGACATCGAGACCCGCCTGCTGACCGCCGACGTCGGTGTCGAGGCCACCTCGGTGATTATCCAGAGCCTGACCCAGAAGGTCGCGCGCAAGCAGCTGACCGACGCCGATGCACTGTACAAATCCCTGCAGGGCGAGCTGACCAGCCTGCTCAAGCCGGTGGAAAAACCGCTGGTGATCGCCTCGCAGAACAAGCCGTTCGTGATCCTGGTCGTCGGTGTCAACGGTGCTGGCAAGACCACTACCATCGGTAAGCTGGCCAAGAAGCTGCAGCTCGAAGGCAAGAAAGTCATGCTGGCCGCCGGCGACACCTTCCGCGCCGCCGCCGTCGAACAGCTGCAAGTGTGGGGCGAACGTAACAAAATCCCGGTCATCGCCCAGCACACCGGCGCCGACTCCGCCTCGGTGATCTTCGACGCCGTGCAGGCCGCCAAGGCCCGTGGCATCGATGTGCTGATCGCCGACACGGCCGGTCGCCTGCACACCAAAGACAACCTGATGGAAGAACTGAAGAAGGTGCGCCGGGTGATCGGCAAGCTCGACGCCGACGCGCCGCACGAGGTGCTGCTGGTGCTGGACGCCGGTACTGGCCAGAACGCCATCAACCAGGCCAAGCAATTCAACCAGACCGTCGAACTGACCGGGCTGGCCCTGACCAAACTCGACGGCACCGCCAAGGGCGGGGTGATTTTCGCCCTGGCCAAGCAGTTCGGCCTGCCCATTCGCTACATCGGCGTGGGTGAAGGCATCGACGACTTGCGCACCTTTGAAGCCGAGCCCTTTGTCCAGGCACTGTTTGCCGAACGGGAGCATTCATGATTCGTTTCGAACAGGTCGGTAAACGCTATCCGAACGGTCACGTCGGCTTGCATGAGCTGAGCTTTCGGGTCCGTCGGGGCGAGTTTCTGTTTGTCACCGGCCATTCTGGCGCCGGTAAAAGTACCTTGCTGCGCCTGCTGCTGGCGATGGAGCGGCCCTCCACCGGCAAACTGCTGCTGGCCGGCCAGGACCTGAGCACCATCAGCAATGCCCAGATCCCCTACCTGCGGCGGCAGATCGGCGTGGTGTTCCAGAATCACCAGTTGCTGTTCGATCGCACCGTGTTCAACAACGTGGCGTTGCCGTTGCAGATCCTGGGCCTGTCCAAGGCCGAGATCATCAAGCGCGTGGACTCGGCCCTGGAGCGGGTGGCCCTGTCGGACAAGACCGACTTGTACCCGGGCGACCTGTCCACGGGTCAGCAACAGCGCGTCGGCATCGCCCGCGCCATCGTCCATCGCCCGGCCTTGCTGCTGGCGGACGAACCCACCGGTAACCTCGACCCGCGTTTGGCTGCGGAGATCATGGGCGTATTCGAAGACATCAACCGCCTGGGCACCAGCGTGCTGATTGCCAGTCACGACTTGGCGTTGATCGCGCGTATGCGTCACCGCATGCTCACGTTGCAGCGTGGACGCCTGATTGGTGACGGGGAGGCTGGCGTATGAGTGCTACTCGCAGCCCGAAAGTGGCCGAACGCGTGGCCCCGAAGGCCTCCGATCCGCAGCCGCAAAAGAAAAAACGCGACGATGATGACGGTCCGGACTTCGCCACACTGTTGCGCGCCTGGATCGAAAGCCATCGTGCCAGCCTGCTGGACAGCCTGCGGCGCCTGGGCAAGCAACCCATTGGCAGCTTCTTTACCTGCATGGTGATGGCGGTTGCCCTGAGTCTGCCCATGGGGCTGTCATTATTGCTGAACAATGTGGAGCGCCTGGGCGGTTCCTGGCAGCGCGCGGCGCAGATTTCCCTGTACCTGCAGATGGACGCGAGCCCCGGTGAAGGCCAGGCGCTGCGCGAGCAGATCAAGGCCATGCCGGGCGTAGCCGATGCCGAATACATCGGGCGCGAACAGGCGCTTGAGGAGTTCCAGCAGCAGTCCGGCCTGGGCGAAGCCCTCAAGGAGCTGCCGGAGAATCCGCTACCGGGCGTGGTGCTGGTGACGCCGAATGAGGTCGACAAGCCGACCCTTGAAGCATTAAGACAAAGACTTTCCGAGTTGCCGAAGGTACAACAGGCGCAACTTGATCTAGTCTGGGTCGAGCGTCTTGCGGCGATCCTCAAGCTCGGCGACCGGTTTGTCTTCGGTCTGACGGTGCTGCTGGTTTCTGCATTACTTTTGGTGATAGGCAATACCATTCGTCTTCATATTGAAAACCGCCGCACCGAGATAGAAGTGATTAAACTCGTCGGCGGTACGGACAGTTATGTACGCAGGCCCTTCCTTTATATGGGGGCGCTGTATGGCTTCGGTGCCGGGATTCTATCCTGGGGCGTATTGGCGTTTGGCCTGGACTGGCTGAACGATGCGGTTGTGGGGCTGGCCGGTTTGTACGGCAGTGATTTTGCGCTGGCCGGAGTGCCAGTCGCCGACGGTCTATCGCTCTTGCTTGGCGCGGTGCTGTTGGGTTATATCGGTGCATGGATTGCGGTCGCACGCCACTTGCGTGAGCTTGCGCCAAAATAGAGTTTTTTTGCGCGTATTGACCTTTCGGTTTTTGTGGGAACTTGTCCTACGGTTCCCGGTCAATTTTCGCAGTGCTGAACTGCACGAGTTATGTGAGTCGGAGGTTTTTTCGTATGACCACTTCTTTGCAACCTGCTTATGCTCTGGTCCCGGGTGCGAACCTGGAGGCCTATGTGCACACGGTGAACAGCATTCCATTGCTGACCCCCGAGCAGGAGCGTGAACTGGCCGAGAGTCTCTATTATGAGCAGGATCTTGAGGCGGCTCGGCAGATGGTGCTCGCCCACCTGCGTTTTGTCGTACATATCGCCCGCAGCTATTCCGGCTACGGGCTGGCCCAGGCCGACCTGATCCAGGAAGGCAACGTCGGCCTGATGAAGGCGGTCAAGCGCTTCAACCCGGAAATGGGCGTGCGCCTGGTGTCGTTTGCCGTGCACTGGATCAAGGCGGAAATCCACGAGTTCATCCTGCGCAACTGGCGCATCGTGAAAGTCGCGACCACCAAGGCCCAGCGCAAGCTGTTCTTCAACCTGCGCAGCCAGAAGAAGCGCCTGGCCTGGCTGAACAACGAAGAAGTCCACCGCGTGGCTGAAAGCCTGGGCGTAGAGCCGCGGGAAGTGCGCGAGATGGAAAGCCGCCTGACCGGCCATGACATGGCCTTCGACCCGGCCGCCGAAGCGGACGACGACAGCGCCTTCCAATCGCCGGCCAACTACCTGGAAGACCACCGGTACGACCCGGCACGTCAACTGGAAGATGCCGACTGGAGCGACAACTCCAACACCAACCTGCACGAAGCCCTGGAAGTGCTGGACGAGCGCAGCCGCGACATCCTCTACCAGCGCTGGCTGGCCGAGGAAAAAGCCACGCTGCACGACCTGGCGCAGAAGTACAACGTGTCGGCCGAGCGGATTCGTCAGCTTGAGAAGAGCGCGATGAACAAGCTCAAGGTGTCGATTGCGGCTTGACCTGCGGCAATGGCCTTAAAAAACGCCCCGATCAGCGATGATCGGGGCGTTTTTGTTCGGGCTTGATAGTTTGAATTCACTGCCAATTCTGTTGGAGCGAGCCTTTGTGGCGAGGGAGCTTGCTCCCGCTGGGCTGCGTAGCAGCCCCAAGCATTTGCCTGACACACCGAGTCGTCGGGGCTACTGCGCCCAAGGTGCTCGCCGCGAATCATTGAGCCCCAGCAAATAACTGTCGCCCCCCAACTGGCTCATCTGCTGGCGAATCCAGCTCGCCCTGCGCAGCACGTAAGGGCTCGGCCGGCTGGCGCTCCATTTCCGCGGGTTAGGCAAGACCGCCGCCAACAGGCTGGCCTGCTGCCGGGACAACGCGTCGGCGCTGACGCGAAAATGATGCCGTGCTGCGGCTTCGGCCCCGAACACACCGTCATCCCACTCGACGCTGTTGAGGTACACCTCGAGGATCCGCTGCTTGGGCCAGAACACCTCGATCAGTGCGGTGAACCAAGCCTCGAGCCCCTTGCGCAGCCAGCTGCGGCCCGACCACAGGAACAGGTTCTTGGACACTTGCTGGCTGAGGGTGCTGGCGCCGCGAATCGAACCGCCACGGCCGTTGTGGACGAACGCCGCCTGGATCGCGCCGATGTCGAAGCCCCAGTGCTCGGGGAATTTCTGGTCTTCGCCAGCAATCACTGCCACTTTCAGGCTATCGGAGATCTGGTCCCAAGGCTGCCAGGTGCGCTGCAGGTCGATGGGTTCGCCGCCGAACCAGGATTCAACCTTGCGCTCGATCATCAGCGCCGTGAACGGCGGCGGCACCACTCGAAACAACAGCACGAGCACAACGCTGCCAACGGCGAACCAGAGCAGGGCTTTAAGGAATCGTCGAAACAGTAAACGCAGCATAGAGATGGCTTGGCCGAACCCGTCGAGCGGGCCATTATACAGACCCTGCCCACCGAGTCTGATTGGAGTTCTCATGTTGCGTAGCTTTCTGATGCTGGCTGCTTTTTTCGGCTTCACGGGCGTGGCACTGGGAGCATTTGCCGCCCACGGCCTGAAAAACCGCCTGAGCGCCGAGTACCTGGCGATTTTCCACACCGGGGTCACCTATCAACTGGTGCATACCCTGGCGTTGCTGGGCGTTGCGCTGCTGGCCACGCACATCCCCGGGCGCATCGTCACTTGGGCCGGGGTCTCCTTTGTGGTGGGCATCCTGTTGTTCTCCGGCAGCCTGTACCTGTTGACGCTTACGGGCATCAGCAAGCTGGGCATCATCACACCGTTCGGCGGCGTGGCGTTCCTGATCGGTTGGCTGTGCCTGGGTCTTGCCGCCTGGCGCCTCGGTTAACGGTGCCGACAATTTGCACGCTTTCAGCCATTGAGCAGGGCTTTCATGAAAGAAGGCGCAAGGAGGCGATTGCCATGGCCGCTGAGGTGGTCACCGTCGCGAAAAATCGGTTTGTCGTCGCGATAGGCCGAACAAGTCGGGCCTGGACACAGCAGCGGCAGCGGATCCCAGATGCGTAGCATCGAATATTGACGGGCCAAGCGGTCGAGCAGCGCCATTTGAGCTGCCCGTAGCTGATCAAGTCGATCTCGCGTGATGGTGAGCCCGGGGGTGCAGATCGGGTTCATCCGGTTGAACCAGTCCGAGCAGCGATAGGGCGGGGCTTTGAACAGCGGCATGGGCGCATTGATCAGCACCCGCACCTCGGCAGCCATCAAGCGCCTCAGGACCGTTTCAGCAGAAATCCGAGCCTCCTCCATCTTCCCGGGCGTGAGCTCAGCAAGCACGTCATTGAACACGGTTTCCTCGCCCCGTGCCCATTCGCGCCCTGCCAGCTCCGGCATGCGTAAAGAGGCGAGAAAGACGATATCACCCGGTTTGGCCCGCGCCTCGATGTCGCGCAAGGCCTTTTCCCGGGCTGGGGCGCAGGCACCCTGTGGGTCGGGTGCGATAAGACTGGCCACCGGGCAGCCGCCGCGCTCGTATTCCACGACCCTGATGCCGAGTTGTCGTGAGGCGAGGCTCAGCATTGTGCGATAGGCCGCTGCGTGCGAATCACCGAAAACAAACAACTGGCGACCCTGCAATGGCGAGTCATTGATGGATTCGCTGGCCGGCCGTTGCGGTAGCCGCCTGGAGAACCAGGTGTAGGCATCGCGGGTCTGGCTCAGTGACACGGCTTCGGGGTTTTCGCTGACCCAGCGCGCACCTGACCATGACAGGGCGAGCGCGCAAAGCCCTGAGGTAATGGTGATCCAGGCGCGGCGTTGGAACATCGAATCGCCGGTGCGCAGCGGGGTCTCGACCCAGTGATAGGAGGCAGCAGCCAATGCCATGACGATCACCGGGTAGGCCAATTGCACGACCAGCAGCTCCAGGCCGGTGGTCCAGCGCAGGAGCGCCAGAACCGGCCAATGCCAGAGATACAGGGAGTAGGACAGCCGGCCGATGTAGGTCGCGGGCGACGATTGCAGCAATCGCAACAGCCGCGATGAGGGCGCGGTTTCCTGCGCCACGGCTGCAATGATCAACAGCGTGCCCGAAACCGTGATGAGCGCCCAGGGGAAGGGGAACTGTCTTTCATCGGCGAGAAACAATCCGCTGGTCACCAATGCGAGTCCGCCGAGCAAGGCGACCTGGGATACGAAAGGCGATGTTGGAGCGAGGCGTCCTGTTGCGATCATCTGGAAGAGGATCGCTCCTGCGGCCAACTCCCAGAATCGACTGGGCAGCAGATAGAAGGCTTCAAGAGGGTGGTCCCGTGTCTCAAAGGCGCTATAGGCCAGTGATACCAGCGCCAGCAGAGGCAGCAAGGTCCAGACCAGTTTGCTGCGCTCCCGGTAGCGCAACCAGAGGAAATGGATGAGGGGAAAAACCAGGTAGAACTGCTCTTCTACCGCCAGGGTCCATGTGTGGGTGTAGGGGTTAAGCTGAGTGGAAGGTGAGAAGTAGGTGTCGGTGTTCCACGCCAGCACGAAGTTGCTCAGGCCGAAGAAGGCGGCCAGCCCGGTGCGGTCATTCTGGGCGCTGAGCCAGGCTTGCGGCACGAACATCGCCGAGAGCATCCCGCACACCAGCAGCATTGATAGCAAGGCCGGCACGATACGCAGGAATCGTCGGCGATAGAAATCCGCCAGATAGGCCACGAAGCTCAGGTTGGCGCGAGCGGACAGCGACTGGCTGATGACGTAGCCCGAGATGACGAAGAAGATATCGACGCCGGTAAATCCACCGGGCAAAGCCTTCAGAAAGTCGGCGTGGAAAATGATCACGCTCAGGACTGCAAATGCGCGCAAGCCGTCGATGGCGGGAATATGCTGAGTGCTGGCCACAGGCGCCTCTCGTGGTTCTTCCTTTTGTGAGATTCATTTGGAGGCAAAGAATATAGGTGGGGTATGGCGCGGCTTGAACCGTGAAGTTGTTTCAGGGTTAGTCCCCGTTTACGACACGGGTGGTTGAGGTGCGTCCTGAAAGCCGGGCCTTGCCGCCGGGCGGCTGGGCTGACCGGGCGGTCCATTTCATGACGAATGGCTTGGGTCCCCCAGACTGATCGGGCTAGAATGCCAGCCCCTAAAAATGATGGCGGCATCCGGCATGCGCATTCAGTTGAACGGCGAACCCCTTGATCTGCCCGACGGTGAAACCGTTGCGGCCCTGCTGACCCGTCTGGAACTCACCGGGCGTCGGGTGGCGGTGGAACTCAATCTGGATATCGTCCCGCGCAGCCAGCACGCCGAAACCACCTTGAACGACGGCGACAGCGTCGAAGTGGTCCACGCCATCGGCGGCGGCTAGTCGCCTCGGTTTCGCAGCCTTTCGCAAGAACCTCACCCCAACAGAGGATTTCCCATGAGCATCGTTCGTAGCGACAAGCCCTTCGTCCTGGCCGGTCGTACCTACCAGTCGCGCTTGCTGGTAGGCACCGGCAAATACCGCGACATGGAAGAAACCCGCCTGGCCATCGAAGCCTCGGGCGCCGAAATCGTGACCGTCGCCGTGCGCCGGACCAACATCGGCCAGAATCCGGGCGAACCGAACCTGCTGGATATCCTGCCGCCGGATCGCTACACGATCCTGCCGAACACCGCCGGCTGCTTCGATGCCATCGAGGCCGTGCGCACCTGCCGCCTGGCCCGTGAACTGCTCGACGGCCACAACCTGGTGAAGCTGGAAGTGCTGGCGGACCAGAAAACCCTGTTCCCCAACGTGATCGAAACCCTCAAGGCCGCCGAAACCCTGGTCAAGGAAGGTTTCGACGTGATGGTCTACACCAGCGATGACCCGATCATCGCCCGCCAGTTGGCGGAAATCGGCTGCATCGCGGTCATGCCGCTGGCCGGCCTGATCGGCACGGGCCTGGGAATCTGCAACCCGTACAACCTGCAGATCATCCTGGAAGAAGCCAAGATCCCGGTGCTGGTGGATGCCGGTGTCGGTACCGCCTCCGACGCCACGATCGCCATGGAGCTGGGTTGCGAAGCGGTGTTGATGAATTCCGCCATCGCCCACGCCCAGCAGCCGATCCTGATGGCCGAAGCGATGAAACACGCGATTGTCGCCGGTCGCCTGGCGTACCTGGCTGGCCGCATGCCGAAAAAACTTTACGCCAGCGCCTCCTCGCCGCTGGATGGTCTGATCAAGTAAGAGCCATTGATGACTGAATCGAACGACACGCCGGTCCTGCCGGAAGAAGGCGAAGAGCGCCAGCACCGCCGCATCAAGAGTTTCGTGATGCGCGCCGGGCGCATGACTGAAGGCCAGCAGCGCGGCCTGGAGCAGGGTGCGCCGCTGTTTGTCCTGCCGCTTGCCGATGCGCCGGTAGATTTTGACCAGGTGTTCGGCCGCTCGGCCCCGCGCTCGCTGGAAATCGGCTTCGGCATGGGGCATTCGTTGCTGGAAATGGCCGCCGCTTCGCCGGAGCAGGATTTCATCGGTGTGGAAGTCCACCGTCCCGGTGTCGGTGCGCTGCTCAACGGCGTGCTGACCCAAGGGCTGACCAACCTGCGGGTCTACGATTGCGACGCCATCGAAGTGCTCAACCGCTGCGTGGCCGACAACAGCCTCGACCGACTGATGCTGTTCTTTCCGGACCCTTGGCATAAAAGCCGTCACCACAAGCGCCGTATCGTCCAGGCGTCGTTCGCTGAGCTGGTGCGCAGCAAGTTGAAGGTCGGTGGTGTGCTGCACATGGCCACGGACTGGGAACCCTACGCCGAATACATGCTGGAAGTGATGAACGTCGCGCCGGGCTATCGCAACCTGGCCGAAGACGGCAAGTACGTCCCGCGCCCGGCTGAACGGCCGATCACCAAGTTCGAGCGCCGTGGCGAGCGGCTGGGGCATGGGGTTTGGGATTTGAAGTTCGAGAAGTTGGCGTAAAACCCGAAGATCCTGTTGAAATGGGATCTCCTGTGGGAGCGAGCTTGCTCGCGATGGCGGCATAGCAGTCAACATTGATGTTGGATGTTATGGCCCCATCGCGAGCAAGCTCGCTCCCACAGTTGTTTTGTGGTGTCTGAGGGATCAGCGCCGATCCGCCACCACGCCAATCAACACCAGCACCACCAACAACACCGGCGCCAGGCTGTAGTTGTTGAACTGGCTCAAGCCCCGGACGACCCAAGGCGTGGCATAGATCAGCGCCGCGCCGCTGCCGATCATGCACAGCAGGGCGATCAACGGTACGCGCAAGGCGCCGGCGATGCTGCCCAGGCGTTGCTCGACCCAGCCCTTGATGTCGGCACCAAACAACACCAGCAGGCAGCCTACCAAGGCCAGGGAGATTTCCGACAGGTTGCTGCGGCTCCAGCGGGACACGGTGGCGAGCAGGTCGAGTACCAGATCCATTCGATTTCCTTGTTTGGGTAATTAGCTCAAAAATGTCTGCAGCAAGTCGTTGAGAAACAGCTGTCCGCGCTCGGTGGCCGCCAGACGTGTCGGTTCGACCTGCAACAGCCCGCTTTGTTCGGCCTCGCGCCGGCCTTCGGCCAGGCTTTGCAGGGGCAGGCCGGTGCGCTGCGGAAATAGTTGCGCGTCAACGCCTTCGGTCAGGCGCAGGGCGTTCATCAGGAACTCGAACGGCAGCTCTTCGTTGGTCAGGGTTTTCTCCCCTGCCAGGAAGCGCTTGGCCGGGTTGAGATAGTCCTTGGGCAGGCGGGTCTTCCAGGTGCGTACGATGCGCCCGTCCGGATGGCTGAGCTTGCCGTGGGCACCGGCACCGATGCCGATGAAGTCGCCGAAACTCCAATAATTGAGGTTATGCCGCGCCGCCCGACCGGGTTGGGCGTAGGCCGAGACTTCGTATTGGGCGTAGCCGTGCTCGGCCAGCAGGGCTTGCCCGGCTTCCTGGATGTCCCACAGCGTGTCGTCTTCGGGCAAGGTCGGCGGCTGGTTCCAGAACACCGTGTTCGGCTCCAGCGTCAGTTGGTACCAGGACAGGTGGGTCGGCTTCAAGGCGATGGCTTGGCGCAGGTCGCCCAGGGCGTCGTCGAGGGACTGGTCGGGCAGGCCATGCATCAGGTCCAGGTTGAAGTTATCGAACCCGGCCCGACGGGCCATGCCGGCGGCGCGTACCGCCTCGTCACCGTTGTGGATCCGTCCCAGGGCCTCAAGCTTGGCCTGCTGGAAGCTCTGGATGCCGATGGACAGGCGATTGATGCCCAAGGCCCGGTAAGCGACGAATTTTTCTTGCTCGAAGGTGCCGGGGTTGGCTTCCAGGGTGATTTCAATGTCCTGGGCGAAGGGTATCCGCGCCTCGACACCCTTGAGCAACCGCCCCAGGGCTTGGGCGCTGAACAGGCTCGGGGTGCCGCCACCAAAAAAGATCGAGCTCAACGGGCGACCATGGACCGCATGCAGATCCTGGTCGAGGTCGGCCAGCAAGGCGTCGACATATTCCTCTTCCGGCAACTGCGGGCTGGCGGTGTGGGAGTTGAAGTCGCAATACGGGCATTTGCGCACGCACCACGGGATGTGGACGTACAACGCCAGGGGCGGCAGCACTGGCAGTGGCACCCGAGGTGTTTGTGCACCGCCGTGAATCAGCGGTGCGGGAGAATCAATGGTCATTGCAGGCCCAGGCGTTGACGCAGCAGGGCCATGGCGCGGGCGCGGTGGCTCAGCTGGTTTTTTTCCACCGGGCCCAGTTCGGCGCTGGAGCAATTGCGCTCCGGCACCCAGAACAACGGGTCATAGCCAAAACCGTGCTCGCCGCTGGCTTCGGTGAGAATGCGCCCGTGCCACAGGCCTTCGCAGAGGATCGGCAGCGGATCATCGGCATGGCGGACCAGGGCCAGCACACACACGAACTGCGCGCCGCGCTCGGCTTCGGGCACGTCCTTGAGGGCGTCGAGCAGCTTGGCGTTGTTCGCCGCGTCACCTTTGCCGTCAGCGTAACGGGCCGAGTAAATGCCTGGCGCGCCGCCCAGGAAGTCCACGGCCAGCCCGGAATCGTCGGCCAGCGCTGGCAGGCCCGAGATGCGTGCGGCATTGCGGGCCTTGAGGATGGCGTTCTCGACGAACGACAGGCCGGTCTCTTCCGGCTCCACCTGGCTGAACTCGCCAATCGAGCGCAACTGCACCGCCCCGCCGAGCATGGCCTGCAGTTCCTTGAGTTTGCCGGCGTTGTGGCTGGCCAGTACGAGTTGGGTGAAATTGATCATTGGCCCGGGAACAGTTCCTGGTTGAAGTTGATGGTGTTGATCTTGTCGCCGGTTTTCACCTTGATCTCGAAGGTGCGGGTTTCCTGTTGGTCCACTGGATACTGGGCGATGTAATAGATCGCGCCTCGTTCGGTGATCTGGCGGAAGGAGAGGGGGACTGTCTTGCTGGTCAGGTCCTTCACCGTGCCGCTGACGTCGGCGATCAATGGCTTGCCGCTTTTGATCACCGAGACATTGATCACGCCTTGGTTCTTGCTGCGAATCAGCTCGGCAGCCTTGGCGATATCCGGCGTCAGGAAGGTGGAGTTGAAGGTGTTGTAGTGCACGGTGATATCACCGAACACTTCCTTGCGCTCGCCCTTGATAGCGTCGGCGGCCATGGCGCCAACGCTCAGGCAAGCGGTGATGAGAAACAACGCTAGACGGTTCATGTCGTGCTCCTGGTGAGGCCGGGGCTCACACCGCGACCTGATAATCGGTAAGGCCTGGGCTGCTGACCCGATAGATGCCTATTTCACCTAACAGATTAGGCCATAGCTTGCTGGCCCACCCGTGGCGGTGCTGCTGGTCCACGGCCAGGCGATCGATGACCTTGGCTTCACGCTCGCGGCACAGCGCTTCGAAATCCTCGAAGGTGCAAAAGTGAATGTTCGGTGTGTTGTACCAGGTGTAGGGCAGGAACTCCGAGACCGGCATGCGGCCCTTGCTCGCCAGGTACCAGCGGCAACGCCAGTGGCCGAAGTTGGGGAAGGTGATGATGCACTGGCGTCCAACCCGCAGCATTTCGTCGAGGATCTTGTCCGGGTAGTGCACCGCTTGCAGGGCTTGGGTCATGACCACGATGTCGAAGCTGTTGCTGGCAAAGTTGCCCAGGCCCTTGTCCAGGTCCTGCTCGATCACGTTGATGCCCTTGGCGACGCACTCGGCAATGTTGTCCGGGTCGTTTTCCAGGCCGTAGCCGCTGACTTGCTTGTTGTCCCGCAGCCAGGTCAGCAGTTCGCCGTTGCCGCAGCCCAGGTCGAGCACGCGGCTGCCGGCGGGGATCCATTCCTGGATGATTTCCAGATCGGCTCTCATGGCGTCCTCACAGCGTTATACGGTTCATGTAGTTGCCGAACGCCTGCAGGTAGCGCGGGATCGGGATCAAAAAGGCGTCGTGACCCTGGGGCGCGTCGATTTCCAGGTAGCAGACGTCCTTGCGCGCGGCCATCAGCGCGTCCACCAGTTCCCGCGAGCGCGCCGGGGAGAAGCGCCAGTCGGTGGTGAACGACATCACGCAGAACTTGGCGGTGGTATTGGCGAAGGTTTTCGCCAGGTTATCGTCGAAGTTCGCTGCCGGATCGAAGTAGTCCAGTGCCTTGGTCATCAACAGGTAGGTGTTGGCGTCGAAACGCCCGGAGAACTCTTCACCCTGATAACGCAGGTAGCTCTCGACCTGGAACTCGACGCTGTGGAAGTCGTAGTTGAGCTTTTCGCTCTTGAGGCCACGGCCGAATTTCTCGCCCATGGAGTCGTCGGACAGGTAGGTGATGTGCCCGACCATCCGCGCCAGCATCAGCCCGCGCTTGGGGATCACGCCGTGTTCCTGGAACGAGCCGCCGTGGAATTCGGGGTCGGTGAGGATCGCCTGGCGCGCCACTTCGTTGAAGGCGATGTTCTGCGCCGACAGCTTGGGCGCCGAGGCGATTGCCAGGCAGTGGCGCACGCGGTCCGGGTAGGTGATGGTCCACTGCAAAGCTTGCATGCCCCCCAGGCTGCCGCCGATCACGGCGGCCCACTGGCCGATCCCGAGGCGGTCGGCCAGGCGTGCCTGGCTGTGGACCCAGTCTTCCACGGTCAGCACCGGGAAGTCGGCACCGAAAGGTTTGCCGGTGTCCGGGTTGAGGCTGCTGGGGCCAGTGGAGCCGTTGCAGCCGCCCAGGTTGTTCAGGCTGACCACGAAGAACTTGCTGGTATCGATGGGCTTGCCCGGGCCGATGCAGCTGTCCCACCAGCCGGGCTTGCGGTCGTCGACGCTGTGGTAGCCGGCGGCGTGGTGATGCCCCGACAAGGCGTGGCAAATCAGCACGGCATTGCTCGCCGTGGCATTGAGGGTGCCGTAGGTTTCGTAGATCAGGTCATAGGCTGGCAACGAACGGCCGCAGGCCAGGGCCAGGGGCTCGCTGAAATGCGCCATTTGCGGCGTCACCAGACCAACGGAATCGGGGGGAAAGGCAGCTGGCATCGACCCTGCTCGCGTTGAAATGAGGCGTAAGTCTAAAGACCGCTGTGGCAGGCGGCAAGCAACGGGCGGCGCTGATTGTTCCTTGAGTGAAAACCCTGTGCCGGATGTTTTTTTTGTGACGAGGGAGCTTGCTCCCGCTGGGGCGCGAAGCGGCCCTATCAGGCCGATGTCCCGTACCATAGGTAATAGCGCGTTGCCTGGTTGGGGGCTGCTTCGCAGCCCAGCGGGAGCAAGCTCTCTCGCCACAGGGTTGGTCATTCATCAGGTGGGCCGGACGAGGCCCGGCAACTCCGGCAGCTTCTTCGGCGAATGAATCCGCACCCGCTTCTGCCGGTTCAACTCGCCACTGATCAGGCTGACCTGGCTCTTGGACACGCCAAACGCCTTGGCCAGGAACGCCATCAGGTACGCGTTGGCCTTGCCCTCGACCGGCGGGGCGGTGAGGCGGATCTTCAGGCGGTCACCGTGCAGCCCGGCGAAATCATCGCTGCGGGCTGCCGGTTGCAGGTGACATTCCAGGATCAGGTCGTCGCCATCCCAGCGAAAGTAGCTCACTGGGGTCAGATCAGCAGGCGCAGGATTTCCGGCATCATGGTGATCGCCGCCAGGTTGTTGATCACCAGCATGTCGATCAGCTTGAGCACCATGAACGCCAGGATCGGCGAGATATCCAGGCCGCCAAGGTTCGGCACGATACGACGGAACGGCGCCAGGGCCGGTTCGCAGATCTGGTTGACCAGTTCGGCACCTGGGTTATGGCTGCCCGGCGCGACCCACGACAGGATCACGCTGATGATCATGGCGAAGAAGAAAATCTTCAGGAACAGCGCGGTCACGCCAATGAGCGACCAGATCAGCAGTTGCAACGGGTTGCCGGTGGTGCCGTAGGTCAGCAGCAGGGTCAGGGCCATCAGCGCCAGTTGCACCAGGATCGCCAGTACCAGCGAGGACATGTCCAGGCCGAACACGCTTGGGATGATCCGGCGCAGTGGCTTGAGCAGCGGCTGGGTGGCCTTGACGATGAACTGGCAGAGCGGGTTGTAGAAGTTCGCGCGCACCAGTTGCAGCACGAAACGCAGCAGCACGATCAGCAGGTACAGGCTGCCGAGGGTTTGCAGCACGTAGACCGCTGCAGTGTTCAATCCAATCATGAATAACTCCTTATTGGCCCAGTTGTTCGGCCATTTCGGCCGAGCGGTGCGCGGCGGCGCCGAGTGCTTTTTCCACCAGGGCTTCGAAGCCCCCGGCCTGGAACGATTTGATGGCCGCTTCGGTGGTGCCGGCCGGCGAGGTCACGCGGCGGCGCAGCTCGGCCGCGTCGACGTCGCTGGAGACAGCCATGTGTGCGGCGCCTAGTGCGGTCTGCAAGGTCAGTTGGGCAGCGGTTTCCCGGGGCAGGCCGAGTTTCTCACCGGCGGCGGTCATGGCTTCGATCAGCAGGAAAAAGTACGCCGGGCCCGAGCCGGAGACGGCGGTGACGGCGTCCAATTGCTGTTCGGTGTCCAGCCACAGTGCCAGGCCGACAGCCGACAGCAGTTCCTCGGCCTGCTGGCGTTGTGCGGCGGACACTTGGGAAGTAGCGAACAGGCCGCTGACGCCCTGGCGCAGCAGTGCCGGGGTGTTGGGCATGCAGCGTACGATCGGCTGCTCGCCGAGCCAGTTGTTCATGCTGGCGCACGTGATGCCGGCGGCAATCGACACCACCAGTTGATGAGGCTTGAGGCTTGGGCGCAGGGCCGCGCAGACGGTTTTCATCGCTTGCGGCTTGACCGCCAGCACGATGACGTCCGCGCCGTCGATGGCCTGGGCGTTGTCGGCGAAGGTTTGGATGCCGTGTTCGCGGCTCACCCGGTTGCGGGTCTCTTCACCCGGATCGCTGGCGCGGATCAGGGAAGCGTCCAGGCCCTTGGCCCGCAGGCCGCCGATCAGGCTGGCGGCCATATTGCCGGCGCCGATGAAGGCAATACGCGTGTTGCTCATGACAGGTCCTTATAAAGAGATGAGTCGGCCATGTTTCAGGATTGACCGTAGTCGCGGGCA
The DNA here is from genome assembly GCF_036961705.1 of Pseudomonas sp. 3JA. Taxonomy (NCBI): domain Bacteria; kingdom Pseudomonadati; phylum Pseudomonadota; class Gammaproteobacteria; order Pseudomonadales; family Pseudomonadaceae; genus Pseudomonas; species Pseudomonas sp. 3JA. The sequence continues at coordinate 34,238 of NZ_JBAMDJ010000015.1, read as the reverse complement.
CCGAACAGGGCCGTTCCGATGCGCACCCAGGTGGCGCCTTGGGCAATCGCTGACTCAAGGTCGTGGCTCATGCCCATGGAAAGGGTATCCAGCGGTAGCGCCAGGCTGGCTTGCAAGCGTTGGACCGCGGCGAAGGCAGCATCCTGGGCGGCGCGGTCTTCGGTGGGTTCGGGAATCGCCATCAATCCGCGCAGTTTCAGGCGGGGCAGGGCGCTGATAGCGCTGGCCAGGGCGGGCAGGTCCGCTGGGGTGCAGCCGGATTTGCTGGCTTCACCGCTGACGTTGACCTGAATGCAGATGTTCAGCGGTGGCAAGTCGGCCGGACGCTGCTCGGACAGACGCTGTGCAATTTTCAAGCGATCCACGGAATGCACCCAGTCGAAATGTTCGGCGATAGCGCGCGTCTTGTTCGATTGAATGGGGCCGATGAAGTGCCAGATCAAGGGCAGGTCGGTCAGTTCGAGCTGTTTGCCCAAGGCTTCTTGCAGGTAGTTCTCGCCGAAGTCCCGCAGGCCGGCGGCATAGGCTTCGCGCAGGGCCTGGACGGGCTTGGTCTTGCTCACGGCCAGCAGTTTGACACTGTGTTCGGCACGCTGGGCGGCCTGCTCCGCAGCGCGGATGCGCGAACTAACCTGAGCGATGTTGTCTGCTATCGTGGACATAAAGAAGCGCCAGCGGTGAGGTTCGCGGCATTCTACTGGAATTGAGGAGCGCTATGGATATCACTGAGTTACTGGCGTTCAGCGCCAAGCAGGGCGCGTCGGACCTGCACCTGTCCGCCGGGCTGCCACCGATGATCCGCGTCGATGGCGATGTCAGGCGCATCAACCTGCCGGCACTGGACCACAAGCAGGTTCATGAACTGATCTACGACATCATGAACGACCGGCAACGGGTAGATTACGAAAAGTTTCTGGAGACCGATTTTTCCTTCGACGTGCCGGGCGTGGCGCGGTTCCGGGTCAACGCCTTCAACCAGAATCGCGGTGCGGGGGCGGTGTTTCGGACCATTCCGTCGAAAGTCCTGACCATGGAAGACCTGGGGATGGGCGAGGTATTTCGCAAAGTGACCGAGGCGCCTCGCGGACTGGTGTTGGTGACCGGGCCGACCGGTTCAGGCAAGTCCACCACATTGGCGGCCATGATCGATTACTTGAACAGCCACAAGCACCATCACATCCTCACCATCGAAGACCCTATCGAATTCGTTCACGAACCGCGCAAATGCCTGATCAACCAGCGTGAGGTGCACCGCGACACCCAGGGTTTCTCCACGGCCCTGCGTTCGGCCCTGCGGGAGGACCCGGACGTGATCCTGGTGGGGGAGATGCGCGACCTGGAGACCATTCGCCTGGCGCTGACAGCCGCGGAAACCGGGCACCTGGTGTTTGGCACCCTGCACACCACATCGGCGGCCAAGACCATTGACCGGGTGGTGGACGTGTTTCCCGGTGACGAGAAGTCCATGGTTCGTTCAATGCTGTCGGAATCGTTGCAGGCGGTGATTTCCCAGACGCTGGTCAAGAAGATCGGCGGCGGCCGGATCGCGGCGCATGAAATCATGCTGGGCACCTCGGCCATTCGGAACCTGATCCGTGAAGACAAGGTGGCGCAGATGTACTCGGCCATCCAGACGGGGGGTTCGCTGGGAATGCAGACGCTGGATATGTGCCTGAAGGACCTGGTGAACAAAGGCTTGATCAGCCGCGAACATGCGCGGGAGCGGGCGCGTACGCCGGATAATTTCTGAGGCGGGGAAACGGTCAGTAAGGCCTGATACGGTCCCTGTGGCGAGGGAGCTTGCTCCCGCTGGGCCGCGAAGCGGACCCAAAATAATTGGGTCCACAGAGATCATGGGTCTGTTTTGGGGCGGCTGCGCCACCCAGCGGGAGCAAGCTCCCTCGCCACAGGGGGCCGGTGAGCGCTTCAGATCAGCGCTGAACCACGCGCATCGCACCCGGCTCTTTCGGCAGCACTCGCTTGGCCACCACGTAATGGGTGTTCCAGTACGGTTTGTTCAAGGTGTCGATGCTCACCGACTTGCCACGGCGCGGGGCGTGGATGAAGCGGTCGTTGCCCAGGTAGATGGCCACGTGGTTGACCCGGCGGCTCTTGAGCTTGAAGAAGATCAGGTCACCGGGCTTGAGGTCCTTGCGCTCGACTTTCTCGCCATGACCGGCGGCCATGGCGTTGGAGGTGCGCGGCAGGTCGAAGGTGGCGTCGTTGAAGGCGTATTTCACCAGTCCGCTGCAATCGAAACCTTTACTTGGGCTACTGCCGCCCCAACGATAAGGTGTGCCCAGTACATTCACGGCGCGACTCAACACATTGCTGCTCGCTTTGGTCGCCATCGGCGGGACCAGCTTGCTGTTGGTCGTGCTCACGCGCTGGGCGCTTGGCTTGTCCTTGCTCAAGGAGGCAGAGACATGGGATTTCGGGGTATAGCCGTTGACGTTGGGAAGACGTTGCTCACGATTGGTGGCGTGGGCGGCCAGTGGCAATAATAGGCAAATGGTTAGCCATGTCTTGAAAAATGGACGCATTAGGCAAGGCTCTTAAAGGTTGGCGCGCAACTTTATAACAGCTTTTTTTGCCATTCCGAGGCCGTTTGTCGATTCGAAACGCAGCGCAAAACCCAGCAAAATGCGACAAGTTGACCTGATTGTCCGACAGAACCCCTATATCACGGGGCTTTCGCCGGTTCGAATCGCCCAGGACCGCTTGTCGGCTGGACACGAAAAAGTCACAAAAACTCCGAAAAAATTTATCTATCGAGGCAAAAGAGGCCATTCATGAACAGCTATCAGCAGGACGCAATCCGCGATACCCACAGCAAAGTCATTGGGTATCTGCTGTGGATTTTCGGTTTTACCGGCGCCCACCGTTTCTATTACGGCAAGCCGGTCACGGGCACGATCTGGTTCTTCACCTTCGGCCTGCTGGGCATTGGTTGGCTGATCGACCTGTTCCTGATCCCGGCCATGGATCGCGAAGCGGACCTGCGGTTTACCCCGGGGCCTATCGAGTACAGCGTGGCGTGGATTCTGCTGACGTTTCTCGGGGTGCTGGGTGTACACCGCATGTACCAGGGCAAATGGCTCAGCGGGATCCTTTACTTGCTGACTGGCGGGGTATTTTTCCTGGGGGTGCTATATGACTTCTGGACGCTGAATGATCAGGTGTCGATCCGTAATGCGCAGAAGCGTGGGGCTTTTCAGTAAGACCTGGTCGCCTGCATCGCGAGCAAGCTCGCTCCCACACTGGATCGAGGTGTTCACACATCATGTGTTCACCAAAGATCCACCTGTGGGAGCGAGCTTGCTCGCGATAGGTGCGGCGCGGTATCAGGCCTGGTGAGTAATCCGCCCATCCATCAGGGTGTAACGCACCGCACCCGGCAGGCTATGGCCGATGAACGGGCAGTTGTCACCCTTGGAGCGCCAGGCTTCACCGGCCACGGTAGACGCGGCGGGGTCGAACAGCACCAGGTCCGCCGCTGCGCCAACCGCGAGTTTCCCCGCCGGCAATTGCAGTGCCTGGGCCGGGCCGTCGCTCAGGCGTGCCAGCAGGGTCGGCAGGTCCAACAAGCCGTCTTCCACCAGCGTCAGCGCCAGCGGTAACAGCAGTTCGACACTGCTGATGCCCGGCTCGGTGGCGCCGAACGGTGCCAGCTTGGCATCGCGCTCGTGGGGTTGGTGGTGGCTGGAGATGGCCGAGATCACCCCGGATTTCACCGCCTCGCGCAGGCCATCGCGGTCGGCGCGGGTGCGCAGTGGCGGCTGGACGTGGTAGACGCTGTTGAAATCGATCAGCGCTTCGTCGGTCAGGATCAACTGGTACAGCGCCACATCGGCGGTCACCGGCAAGCCGCGGGCCTGGGCCTGGGCGATCAGTGCCGCACCGCGAGCACTGGTCAGTTGGCTGAAGTGCGCGCGCACGCCGCTTTGCTCGACCAATAGCAGGTCCCGGGCCAGGGCTACGGTTTCGGCGGTTTCCGGGATGCCCGGCAGGCCGAGGAAGCTGGCGGTCGGGCCTTCGTGGGCCAGGCCGCCTTCGGCCAGGTCATGGTCCTGGGAGTTGAAGATCACCGTCAGGCCGAAGGTCGCCGCGTATTCCAGGGCGCGGCACAGGGTACGGGTGTTGCGGAAACTGTTCAGGCCGTTGCCGAACGCCACGCAACCGGCGTCGCGCAGGGCGATGAGTTCGGCCAGTTGCTCGCCGTCCAGGCCCTTGCTCAGTGCGCCAATCGGGAAGACCTTGGTGTTGCCGGCTTCGCGGGCGCGGTCAAGGATCAGTTCGGCCACGGCCGAGGTGTCCAGCACCGGTTTGGTCTGTGGCGGACAGCACAGGCTGGTCACGCCACCGGCAGCGGCGGCCCGGGTTTCGCTGACGATGCTGCCCTTGCGGCTGTAGCCCGGTTCGCGCAGGGCGACGTTCAGGTCCACCAGGCCCGGGGCGGCCACCAGGCCGTGGGCGTCGAGGATTTCAGCCGCCACGAAACCGGTGGGGGCGGCGCCCAGGGCGACGATCTTGCAGGCATCGATATGAATGTCAGTCACTTGATCCAGGCCACTGGCTGGATCGATCACGCGTGCGCCGAGAATGCTGAGCTTCACTGGGCGTTCTCCTGGTCGAATTGGCGCTGGGCCGTTTGCCCGCTCATGGCCATGGACAGCACGGCCATGCGGATGGCGATGCCGTAGGTCACCTGATTGAGAATCACCGAGTGCGGCCCGTCGGCCACCGCCGACTCGATCTCCACGCCGCGGTTGATCGGCCCCGGGTGCATGACGATAGCGTCCGGCTTGGCCCCGGCCAGGCGGGCGGTGGTCAGGCCGAACAGGCGGTAGAACTCGCCTTCGCTGGGCAACAGGCCGCCGGTCATGCGCTCGCGTTGCAGGCGCAGCATGATCACCACGTCCACATCCTTGAGGCCTTCGGTCATGTCGGTGTAGACCTTCACGCCGTATTGCTCGACGCCGATGGGCAGCAGGGTCTTCGGCGCGATCACGCGGATGTCCGGGCAGCCGAGGGTCTTGAGGGCCAGCATGTTCGAACGGGCCACCCGCGAGTGCAGGATGTCGCCGACGATGGCCACCGACAGGTTCTCGAAGCTGCCCTTGTGTCGACGGATGGTCAGCATGTCCAGCATGCCCTGGGTCGGGTGGGCGTGACGGCCGTCGCCGCCGTTGATGATCGCCACCTGTGGGCAGACGTGTTCGGCAATGAAGTGCGCAGCGCCGGAGTCGCCGTGGCGCACGACGAACATGTCGGCGGCCATGGCTTCGAGGTTGCGCAAGGTGTCGAGTAGGGTTTCACCCTTGCTCGCCGAGGACGTGGACACGTTGAGGGTGATCACGTCCGCCGATAGCCGCTGGGCCGCCAGTTCGAAGGTGGTGCGGGTGCGGGTGGAGTTTTCGAAGAACACGTTGCAGACGGTCTTGCCGCGCAGCAACGGGACTTTCTTCACCGCCCGGGCGCCGACCTCGAGGAACGAGTCGGCAGTGTCGAGGATTTCCGTCAACAGCTCGCGGCGCAGGCCGTCGAGGGACAGGAAGTGCCGCAGCTGGCCCTGATCGTTGAGCTGCAGCGGGCGCTTGGTTTCGAGAGGCGTCATCGCGATGGACTCTTACAAGGGCAGTTAAAGGGCAAGGTCTTGCAGTTCGAGTTGTAGCGGCGACGGCCCGGAGAGCTTGACCCGCTCATGGGCGGCCAGCGTCAGCGTCGCGCCGACCACATTCGGCCGGATCGGCAGCTCGGCGGCGTCCAGGTCCAGCAGGCATACCAGCGTCACGCTGGCCGGGCGACCGTAGTCGAACAATTCGTTCATGGCGGCGCGGATGGTCCGGCCGCTCATCAGCACGTCGTCGATCAGCACCAGGTGCTGGCCTTCGATCTCGAACGGCAGAGCCGAGGGGCGCACTTGCGGGTGCAGGCCGTTCTGGCTGAAGTCGTCGCGGTAGAAGGACACATCCAGGGTGCCCAGCGGCGATTGGCTGCCCAGTGCTTCGAGCAAGGCCTGGGCAACCCAGACACCCCCGGTGCGAATGCCGATATAGCGCGGGTCGCTGATGCCGCGGTGTTCCAGGTGTGCCTTGAGACGAATCGCCATCTGGCTGATCAGTTCGGCAGGATTGGGCAGGCTCATGCTGGCTCCTTCAGGTTCCCGGGCCGGTGGTGAGTGGCGCGGCTTATCGCTAAAAGAAAGCGCCTTGGCGGCGCTTTGTAAAAAATCAGGTTTCGAACAGGGCAGCGTTGGCGTCGAGCCAGCCTTGCAGCAGCAGGGCGGCGGCGATGGCGTCCACCGGGTTGTCGCGGTAACTGCCTTTCTGTCCGCCGCGCACCAGGCGCTCGCCCTTGGCCTCGAAGGTGGTCAGGCGCTCGTCATGGGTATAGAAGGGCAGGTTGTAGCGGCCATTGAGCCGGCGGGCGAATTTTTCGGCGCGCAGGCACATGTCGCTGGGCGTACCGTCCATGTTCAGCGGCAGGCCGACCACCACGGCATCGGGTTTCCACTCCTTGATCAGCGCTTCGACCTGGTTCCAGTCGGGAACGCCATTCTGTGCCTTCAAGGTGCACAACTCACGGGCCTGGCCGGTAATGACCTGGCCGACCGCTACGCCGATCTGTTTGGTGCCGTAATCGAAGCCCAGCAGCAAGCGCAGCGCCATCAGGCGTGTCCTGCCTGGCTGGTGAGCAGGCTGAGGTTGACCCCCAACCGGCTGGCCGCCGCTTCCAGGCGCAATTCGCTGCTGGTGTTGAACAGGATGTCGGCGTCGAACGGGCAGGTCAGCCAGGCGTTATCGGCCAGCTCGGCTTCCAGTTGCCCGGGTTCCCAACCGGCATAGCCGAGGGCGATCAGGCTTTTCTCCGGGCCGACGCCGTCGGCGATGGCGAACAGCACGTCCTGGGAGGTGGACAGTGACACCCCGTCCAGGTCCACGGTGGCCTGGTATTTGGGGCCCGACGGGTGGAGCACGAAACCGCGGTCAGTCTGCACCGGGCCGCCGATGAAAATCGGCACGTGCTGGCACAAGAGTGGCGGTTCGACCTCGGGGCGCAACTGCTCCAGGATGTCCGCCAGGTTCAATTCCTGCGGGCGATTGATTACCAGCCCCATGGCCCCATTGGCCGTGTGCTCGACGATGTAGGTCAAGGTGTGGGCAAAATTCGGATCGGCCATGTGCGGCATGGCAATCAGGAAGTGATGCTTGAGGTAGGTGGGGCTGACGTTTTTCATAGGCGCTAGTGTGGCGGGGCGGGGGCGAACTGACAAGCTGGGGATGTGCAGGAAATACCCGAAACCGACATGAAACCCCTGTGGGAGCGAGCCTGCCTGATCGTTCCCACGCTCTGCGTGGGAATGCCTCACTGGACGCTCCGCGTCCACCAGGCTGGGACGCGAAGCGTCCCTGGCTGCATTCCTACGCAGAGCGTAGGAACGATCAATCAATTGCTCGAAAGCCGATCGCCACGGGCAAACTTCCAGGTGCGGATGATTTCCAGCCGGTCGATGTCCGACAGGTCCCCGGTAAACGGCGCGAACGGCGCAGCCAGGCGCACGATCCGTTGGGCGGCCTGGTCCAGCAGCGGCTGGCCGGAGGACTCTAGTACCAGCACTTCATACAACGAGCCGTCGCGGTTGATCGAGACCATCAGCCGCAGGTTGCCGTAGATCTGTTTGCGTCGGGCTTCGTCGGGGTAGTTGAGGTTGCCGATGCGCTCGACCTTCTTGCGCCATTCGTCCTTGTACCAGGCGCCCTTGTCGCGCATGGTCGAAGCGGCGCTCAGGCGGTGGATGCGCGGGCGCTTGGCGTAGAGCTGTTGCTCCTGGGCCAGTTCGGCTTCCAGGCTGGCGATGTCGCTGGACAACTGTGAGCTGTCGAAGGTGGGTTCGGGGGCCTTGGGCTTGGGATCAGGCTTGACCTCTTCCTTGACCGGGGCCTTTTTCGGTTTCGGCGCCACGGTGGTCACGGCGGCCTTGGGCGCCGTCTCCTGCACCTCGGGCTTGGCGGCCGGCGGCGGGGTGACTTTCTGTACCGTATTGTCCTGGAAAGGGGCGATCTCAGTGGTCTTGGGAATCGCCTTTTTTTCCAGGGTGCCGCTGCCTTGCTGGTTTTCCTGGGCGAGGAAGTCGGCCTTCTTGGGCTTGGTCTCGCTCTTGAAGGTGGCCAGGGTGATTTCCAGGGTCTGGCTGATCTGCTTGGGCTCGACCGTGGCAAATCCGACGCCCAGCAGCAGCGCCAGGTGGATCAGCGCCGCCAGGAACAGGGTAAAACCGAGGCGATCAGCCGGGCGCACGCCACGATGGGCGAGCTCTTGGGGCAGATCGGACGGGAGTGTCATGACAAGGAAACCAACATCGCGTTTTTTTCAGGCCGGGCATGATAGCGCAATGTGGGTTTCCTTCAGCAGGATCTGGATCAACGAGCCTTGAGCTTCTGATCGATGGCATCCATCAGCATCCCGCCGATGTCGGTGCCAAAGGCGTTGTCGATCTCGCGGATGCAGGTCGGGCTGGTGACGTTGATTTCGGTCAGGTGCTCGCCGATCACGTCCAGGCCCACGAACAACAGGCCCTTCTCGCGCAGGGTCGGGCCGACCTGGGCGGCGATCCAGCGATCCTTCTCGGTCAACGGACGCGCCTCGCCACGCCCGCCGGCCGCCAGGTTGCCACGGGTTTCGCCGGCGGCCGGGATGCGCGCCAGGCAATAATCCACCGGTTCGCCGTCGATCATCAGGATGCGTTTGTCACCGTCGACGATGGCCGGCAGGTAACCCTGGATCATGATCTGCTGCTTGCCGTGCAAGGTCAGGGTTTCGAGGATCACCGACAGGTTCGGGTGGCCGGCGGTGTGCCGGAAAATCGAAGAGCCGCCCATGCCGTCCAGGGGTTTGAGGATCACGTCGCCGTGGTGGTCGGCGAACTCACGCAACACGTCCGGGCGACGGCTGACGATGGTCGGCGGCGTGCACTGCGGGAACAGCGTGGCGAACAGCTTTTCGTTGCAGTCGCGCAGGCTCTGGGGCTTGTTGACCACCAGCACGCCGGCGTTCTCCGCCTGTTCCAGCAGGTAGGTGGAGTACACGAACTCCATGTCGAACGGCGGATCCTTGCGCATCAGGATCACGTCCAGGTCGCTCAGCAGCGCGTCGCTCTCGGTGCCCAGCTCAAACCACTTCTCGGGGTTGGCGAAGACTTTCAGCGGCTTCATCCGCGCCCGAGCCTGGCCTTCGGCCTGGTAGAGGTCGCGCTGTTCCATGTAGAACAGCTCCCAGCCGCGCTTCTGAGCGGCCAGCAGCATGGCCAGCGAGCTATCCTTTTTATAGGAAATGCTGGCGATAGGGTCCATGACAATGCCGACGCGTACGCTCATGGCTTGGTTCCTCGAATGTGATGGGCACATATTGGTGCGAAAAAGTGGCGTCAGAGTGGCGCCCGGAAGATTGGCGGTCAAGGAAAAACCACCGCGCCGAGCGGCCGATAGATCGGCGATGGAGACTGTGCTAAAAAGGCTGCCATGTGACGTGCGGGCCTTGAACATCAAGGGTTTGCGCTGTCGATCACACTTACGCGTTAAAAACCGGTTTGCAGTGGCAATGGCAGAGCATCTCACGCAGCAGCAACCCAGCGCCTTGAAGGTCATGGTCATCGACGATTCGAAGACCATCCGCCGCACCGCCGAAACCTTGCTGCGCAACGTGGGTTGCGAGGTGATCACGGCCGTCGATGGTTTCGATGCCCTGGCCAAGATCGCCGACCATCATCCGGGCATCATTTTTGTCGACATCATGATGCCGCGCCTGGATGGCTACCAGACCTGTGCCCTGATCAAGAACAACAGCGCGTTCAAGGCCACGCCGGTGATCATGCTGTCGTCCCGCGACGGGTTGTTCGACAAGGCCAAGGGGCGCATCGTCGGTTCCGATCAGTTTTTGACCAAGCCGTTCAGCAAGGAAGAACTGCTGGGCGCGATACAGGCCCATGTCCCGGGCTTTGCCGCTGTCCAGCCGCACCAGGCACATTAATGACACTTGGCCAACGGGCCAGGGGTCAACAAGAAAATGGGGAACACCATGGCACGAGTTCTGATCGTCGATGATTCGCCGACTGAAATGTACAAACTGACCGGCATGCTGGAAAAGCACGGCCATCAGGTCCTGAAGGCTGAGAATGGCGCCGATGGCGTGGCCCTGGCCCGCCAGGAAAAACCCGATGCGGTGCTGATGGACATCGTCATGCCCGGCCTCAACGGTTTCCAGGCCACGCGCCAGCTGACCAAGGACCCGGACACCGGCCACATCCCCGTGATCATCATCACCACCAAGGACCAGGACACCGACAAGGTCTGGGGCACGCGCCAAGGTGCGAGGGACTACCTGACCAAACCGGTGGACGAAGAAACCCTGATCGCGACCCTGAACAAAGTGCTGGCGGGTTGACGGCACGGCCATGAGCCAATCCCTGACTGCATTCGAACTGCTGCTGCAGATCGACCGGCGCTGCCGGTTGCTGGGGGCGGACCTGCCCTCCCAGCCGGCCCATCGCGCCGGTTGGAGCGGCATCGGCTTTCGCTTGGGCGAGCACTGGTACGTGGCGCCGATGGGCGAAGTCAGCGAAGTGCTGCACGAACCACGTCACACGCATTTGCCCGGGGTCAAGCCGTGGGTGCGTGGAGTGGCTAACCTGCGCGGGCGCTTGTTGCCGTTGATGGACTTGTGCGGGTTCTTTGGCCACGAGCTGTCGACCGTGCGCAAGCAGCGGCGCGTGTTGGTGGTGGATCACGACGAGGTGTTCGCCGGGTTGTTGGTGGACGAGGTGCTTGGGCTGCAGCATTTTGCCCAGGAAAGCCTGGAACCGACGCTGGTGGACGACCTTGACGGCCCGGAAGCGGCCTTCGTCAAGGGGCGGTTTGGCGGCGAGCGCGAGTGGCAAGTGTTCAGCCCGTTTGCCCTGGCGCGGTCGGCGGGGTTCATGGATGTGGCGATTTAACGAGGTGCAGCGCAGGCCCCTTGTGGGAGCGAGCTCGCTCGCGATTGCGGTGGGTCAGCTAAATCACGGCTGACTGATCCAATGCTATCGCGAACGAGCTCGCTCCCACATTGGGTCGGCGGTGACTGGGTTGGATTGGGCAGTACAGGCGAGAACCGATGATCAAAGTAAAAACAGGCAAGCCACTGGAAGCGTCGCGCAGTCGTTCGCAGATCATCGTGCTGTTCGTCGCGCTGATCGTCTTCATCATGCTGCTGTTCGCCAACTTCGCTTACCTCAACACCCAGTCCTCCTACGACAAGCAGTACATCGGCCATGCCGGTGAGCTGCGGGTACTGTCCCAGCGCATCGCCAAGAACGCCACCGAGGCCGCCGCCGGCAAACCCGCGGCATTCAAGCTGCTGAGCGATGCGCGCAATGACTTCGCCCAGCGCTGGGGCTACCTGAAACAGGGCGACCCGGTGACCGGCCTGCCCCCGGCGCCCGCCACCCTGCGCCCGCAGATGCGCGCCGTGCAGTTGGATTGGGAGCGCCTGCTCAAGAACACCGATGCCATCCTCTCCAGCGAACAGACCGTGCTGTCGCTGCACCAGGTGGCGGCGACCCTGGCCGAAACCGTGCCGCAGTTGCAGGTCGAGTACGAAAAAGTCGTCGAGATCCTGCTGCAACGCGGCGCGCCGGCCGCCCAGGTGGCCATGGCCCAGCGCCAGTCGTTGCTGGCCGAACGGATTCTCGGCGCGGTGAATACCGTGCTGGCGGGGGACGAAAACGCCAGCCAGGCCGCCGACACCTTCGGTCGCGACGCCGCGCGTTTTGGCCAGGTGCTCAATGGCATGTTGCAAGGTGACCCGGCCCTGAAGATATCCCAGGTCCAGGACCGCGATGCCCGGGCACGCCTGAGCGAAATCAGCGAGCTCTTCGAGTTCGTTTCCGGCTCGGTGGACGAAATCCTCGAAACTTCCCCGGAGCTGTTCAAGGTCCGCGAATCGGCCGGCAACATCTTCAACCTGTCGCAGACCCTGCTCGACGAGGCTTCGCACCTGGCCACGGCCTTCGAAAATCTCGCCGGCGGGCGGTCCATCAATACCATCGGCGGCTATGTGCTGGGTTTGCTGGCGCTGATGTCGATCATCCTGATTGGCCTGGTGATGGTCCGCGAAACCAACCGCCAGTTGCACGAAACCGCACAAAAGAACGAACGCAACCAGAACGCGATCATGCGGTTGCTGGATGAAATCGAAGACCTGGCCGATGGCGACCTGACCGTCACGGCCTCGGTCACCGAGGACTTCACCGGCACCATCGCCGATTCCATCAACTATTCGGTGGATCAACTGCGCGACCTGGTGGCGACCATCAACCTGACCGCCGGCCAGGTCGCCGCTGCGGTGCAGGAAACCCAGGCCACGGCGATGCACCTGGCCCAGGCCTCCGAGCACCAGGCCCAGCAGATTTCCGAAGCTTCGACTTCAATTAATGAAATGGCCCAGTCCATCGACCAGGTGTCGGCCAATGCCGCCGAGTCGTCGGCGGTGGCCGAGCGGTCGGTGGAAATTGCCAACAAGGGCAACGAGGTGGTGCACAACACCATTCACGGCATGGACAACATTCGCGAACAGATCCAGGACACCGCCAAGCGCATCAAGCGCCTGGGTGAGTCATCCCAGGAAATTGGCGACATTGTCAGCCTGATCGACGACATCGCTGACCAGACCAACATCCTGGCACTCAACGCCGCCATCCAGGCGTCCATGGCCGGTGATGCCGGGCGCGGGTTCGCGGTGGTGGCCGATGAAGTGCAGCGCTTGGCCGAGCGCTCTTCGGCGGCGACCCGGCAAATCGAGACCCTGGTGCGGGCGATCCAGGCCGACACCAACGAGGCGGTGATTTCCATGGAGCAGACCACCACCGAAGTGGTGCGCGGTGCGCGACTGGCCCAGGACGCCGGCGTCGCCCTGGAAGAAATCGAAGGCGTGTCCAAGACCCTGGCGGCGCTGATCCAGAGCATCTCCAACGCTGCGCAGCAACAGACCACCTCGGCGGGGCAGATTTCCTTGACCATGAACGTGATCCAGCAGATCACCTCGCAGACCTCATCCGGTTCCACCGCCACTGCCGAGAGCATTGGCAACCTGGCGAAAATGGCCAGCCAGCTGCGCCGTTCGGTGTCGGGTTTTACCTTGCCGGCGGCGGCAGCGGCTGGCGATGAGGAAAAAGGGTGACTGACCTGTTGGGAGGGAATGTACCTGTGGCAAGGGCGCTTTTGTGGCGAGGGAGCTTGCTCCCGCTGGGTGGCGCAGCCGCCCCGAATATTTTGTGAGCGCTGCGCACTCAAGCGGGAGCAAGCTCCCTCGCCACGGGGTTCTGGGCCGTACCACAGGCATACGACTGTTGATTTGGAGTGGTTATGGGTGATCGGCACGACTATGTGGCCCTGGAATGGGTCAAGGGCGAGATTGCCGAAACGCTGAAGCAGGCTCATCTGGCCCTCAACCGCTTGGTGGACGATCCGCAGGCGTCGGACGCCCTCGGGCAATGCCTGGCCTGCATTCACCAGGTCCACGGCGGCCTGCAGATGGTCGAGTTCTACGGTGCGGCGCTGCTGGCCGAGGAGATGGAGCAGCTGTGCGCCGCCCTGCAGGACAACCGCGTCACCCATCGCGACGAAGCCATCAGCCTGTTGAGCCAGGCCCTGGGGCAGTTGCCGATCTACCTGGACCGCGTACAAGGTGCCCGTCGCGACCTGCCGCTGGTAGTGCTGCCCTTGATCAACGACCTGCGCAGTGCCCGGGGCGAGAGCCTGTTGTCGGAAACCAGCCTGTTCAGCCCCGAGTTGCCCGATATCGCGCCGCTCAGCGACGAGGCGTTGCAGCGCCTCGGACCCGCGGACCTGCCAAACACCTTGCGCAAACTGCGCCAGACCCTGCAAATGGCCCTGGTGGGCCTGTTGCGCGAACAGGATGACGCGACCCACCTGGGTTACCTAGCCAAGGTCTTCCACCGCCTGGAAACCTTGTGCGCTGGGGCGCCGCTCAATGCGTTATGGCAGGTGGCCTCGGCGCTGGTCGAAGGCATGTGCGACGGGCGTATCGCCAACAGCCCGGCGCTGCGCAGCCTGTTCAAGGAAGCCGACAAGGAACTCAAGCGCCTGCTGGACCAAGGCATGCCTGGCATCAATCAGCCGGCACCGCCCCACCTGCTCAAGAGCTTGTTGTTCTATATTGCCAAGGCCGAACATCCCAGCGGGCAGATGCAGATCATGAAAGAACGCTACTCACTGGACGACGCGCTGCCCGACAGCGCCATGGTCGACGAAGAACGCGCGCGCCTGGCCGGGCCCGACCGCGATGCCATGCGCTCGGTGCTTGCCGCGCTGTGCGAGGAGTTGGTACGGGTCAAGGAGCGCCTGGACCTGTTCGTGCGCAGTGACCGCCAGCATGCCTCGGAACTGGACAGCCTGTTGGCGCCGTTGCGGCAGATCGCCGACACCTTGGCGGTGCTCGGTTTCGGCCAGCCGCGCAAGGTCATCATCGATCAACTGGCGGTGGTCCTGAGCCTCGCTCAGGGCCAGCGCGAGCCGGATGACGCGACCCTCATGGACGTCGCCGGAGCCTTGCTCTATGTCGAGGCGACCCTGGCCGGCATGGTCGGCACCGTCGAGCCCGAGAGTCGCGAAGACACCCACCTGCCCACCACTGACCTGACCCAGATCCACCAGATCGTCATCAAGGAAGCCCACACCTGCCTGCAACAGGCCAAGGACATGATCGTCGACTACATCGACGCGGACTGGAACAGCGAGCAACTGCAACCCTTGCCGGCGTTGCTGACCCAGGTGCGCGGCGCGCTGGCGATGATTCCCCTGAGCCGTGCCGCCAGCCTGGTGGAGGCCTGCAACGCGTTCATCCGCGACCACCTGTTGCTGGACCAGGCCCAGCCGGGGTGGGAAGAACTCGACCACCTGGCCGACGTGATCACCGGCCTCGAATACTACCTGGAGCGCTTGAGCGAGGACCCGGAAACCTCCGGCGAGCCGTTGCTCAATGGGGTCGAGCGGAGCTTGGCTGCGCTCGGTTATTTCCCTGACGAAGCGCGGGTGCCGGTGCTCGACGATGTGTTGAGCCCAAACGAAGCCCAGGTCATGCAGGACTTGCAGGAACTGGATGACCCGCAGACGGTGCAATCCTTGGCCGAGGTGCTGGCCAGCCCGATCTCGGCGGTCAATCCGCCGGCCAGGAGCACCCCGGGCAGCCTGTTGCCGCCACCGTTGGATGAACGTCCGGTGGACGACGAGTTGCGCGAGGTCTTCCTCGAGGAAACCGGCGAGGTGTTGGACGTCCTGCGTGAATACCTGCCGCGCTGGAGTGCGCATCCCGACGACCATGGCGCGCTGAGCGAACTGCGCCGGGCCTTCCATACCCTCAAGGGCAGCGGCCGGATGGTCCGGGCGCTGGTGCTGGGTGAACTGGCCTGGGCCGTGGAAAACCTGCTCAACCGGGTCCTGGAGCGCAGCGTCGAGCCGCAGGCCTCGGTCCGCCAGTTGGTTGAAGACACGGTGCAGTTGTTGCCGGCCCTGGTGGCCGAATTCGCGGCCAATCACCAGCGCCAGCGCGACGACGTCGACCGCTTGGCCGCCCGCGCCCATGTCCTGGCCAAGGGCGGCGATGAGGAGGATGAAGACGAGCAGGACGTGGCCGCTCTCGATCCGCTGCTGTTGAAGATCTTCGACAACGAAGCCCAGGGCCACCTCGCCAGCCTCAATCGCTTTCTCGATCAGTCGGCCGACCACTTGCCCTTGCAGGCCAGTGATGAATTGCAGCGGGCCTTGCATACGCTCAAGGGCAGCGCTTCGATGGCCGGCGTGTTGCCGATCGCCGAACTGGCGGGGGCGATGGATGAGCTGGCCCGGGAATACCGGGTGCATCTGATTGCCCTCGACTTGGATGAAGTCGAATTGCTGCTGGAAGCCGAAGGGCTGCTGCGCCGGGGCTTGCGCCAGTTGCACAGCGAGCCGCTGGCGGCGATTCCCGGGGCCGAGGATCTGATCCTGCGTGCCCAGGCCCTGCTGGCCGAGCGTCTGCACGCCGCCAACAACGCGCCAGACAAAGTGCTGCGAACCAAGCGCGACCCACAACTGATCAACAATTTCCTCGCCCAGGGCATGGACATTTTGCTGGACGCCGAAAGCCTTTTGCAGCGCTGGCAGCAGCACCCCGGCGAAGGCCAGGAACTGAGTGCGCTGCTCGATGAGCTGACCACCCTCGGCGAAGGCGCGCACTTGGCCGACTTGCACCCGGTGGACGAACTCTGCGAAGCCTTGCTTGACCTCTACGGTGCGGTAGAGGAAAGCAGCCTGGCGGTCAGCAATGAATTTTTCCAGGAGGCCCAGCGCGCCCATGAAGCGCTGATCGACATGCTCGATGAGCTCGCGGCCGGGCAGCATGTGCATCCGCAGCCGGCGCGGGTACAAGCCTTGCGCCGCCTGCTCCAGGAGAGCCTCGACCCGTCGGCCACCGGTCTGATCCGCAGCGACGGCAGCCGCACCCTGAGCATCCGCGAACTGAGCCACGCGACGGCGGAAATGGAGCGTGACGCGCCCGTCGATACCTCGATGGGAGATGACCTCGTGGCGATTTTCCTCGAGGAAGCCCAAGACATCCTCGAAAGCGCCGCACAAGCCTTGCAACGCTGGTTGGCCGATCCGGATAACGGCGCGCCGCTGTCCTCGCTGCAACGTGACTTGCACACCCTCAAGGGCGGTGCGCGAATGGCCGACATCCGGCCGGTGAGCGACCTGGCCCAGGAGTTGGAAAACCTTTACGAAGGGCTGGTGGACCGGCGCTACAGCTACAGCGAGGAGCTGGCGCAACTGCTCGCCAGCAGTCATGAACGCCTCGACCTGTTGCTCGGGCAGTTGCAGCAGGGCCAGCCGTTGGGCGATCCCGTTGCGCTGATCGACGCCATTCGACGGTTTCGCCAGGACAAGCCGAACGCCATCGAGACGAGCGCAGCGGCCCAGGCCGACGGCGCCGGCCATGATCCCGAGTTGCTGGAAATCTTCCTTGAGGAAGGCTTCGACATCCTCGACAGTTCGGGCGCGGCGCTGCTGCGCTGGCAGGAAGAACCGTCGAATCGCCAGGCCGTGGAAACCTTGCTACGGGATTTGCACACCCTCAAGGGCGGTGCGCGCATGGTGGAAATCGTCCCCATCGGCGACCTGGCCCACGAGTTGGAAAACCTCTACGAAGGCCTGTCGGCGGGTCTGCTTCAGCCGACCCCGGCGCTGTTCACCTTGTTGCAAAGCAGCCATGACCGACTGGCGCAGATGCTCGACGCTGTGCGCGCCGGCCACCCGTGCCCGCTGGCCGACCGGCTGATTGCACAGATCCAGGCGGTGAATCATCCCCAGGAGAATGCCGCGCCGCAGGCTGTCTCGGCGCCGGAGCCGGTGCCCGCTCCCATCGTCAGCCCACCCGCGGCGCCTGCACGACCGGACCCCGGCGCGGCGGGCGACGGTGCGGACATGGTCAAGGTCTCCGCCGAGCTGCTCGACGACCTGGTGAACCTGGCGGGCGAAACGTCGATCTTCCGTGGCCGTATCGAACAGCAGGTCAACGACGCGCGCGTGGCCCTGGGCGAAATGGAAACCACCATCGAGCGCATGCGCGATCAACTGCGACGCCTGGATACCGAAACCCAGGGGCGGATTCTCAGCCGGCAACAGGTCGAGGCCGAGCGCCTGGGCTATGAAGAGTTCGACCCGCTGGAGATGGACCGCCATTCCCAGTTGCAGCAGTTGTCCCGGGCACTGTTCGAGTCCGCCTCGGACTTGCTTGAGCTCAAGGAAACCCTTGATCGCAGCAATCACGATGCCGAGGTCCTGTTGCAACAGCAGGGACGTATCAACACCGAGCTCCAGGAAGGCCTGATGCGTACGCGCATGGTGCCCTTCGAGCGCATGTTGCCGCGGCTCAAGCGCATTGTCCGGCAAGTGGCGCAGGAGTTGGGCAAGGACGTGGAATTCCTGGTCGGCAACGCCGACGGCGAGATGGACCGTAACGTGCTGGAGCGCATGGCTGCCCCTCTTGAACATATGCTGCGCAACGCCGTCGACCACGGCCTGGAGCCGGCCGACGTGCGCATTGCCGCCGGCAAGCCGGCACGAGGACGTATCAGCCTCGACCTGTCCCGGGAAGGCGGCGACATCATTTTCGACATCCGCGACGACGGCGCCGGCGTGCCGCTGGAGGCGGTGCGCAGCAAGGCGATCAAGCGTGGTTTGCTGGCGCCGGACAGCGACATCAGCGATCGCGACGTGCTGCAGTTCATCTTGCAACCAGGGTTTTCCACTGCCGAGAAAATCACCCAGATCTCTGGGCGTGGCGTCGGCATGGACGTGGTCCACGAAGAGGTGCGGCAATTGGGCGGCAGCATGGTCATCGATTCCACGCCGGGGCAGGGCGTGCATTTCCGCATTCGCCTGCCGTTTACCGTGGCGGTTAACCGGGCGTTGATGGTGCACTGTCACGAAGACCAGTACGCGATCCCGCTGAACACCATCGAAAGCATTGTCCGGGTGTTGCCCGCCGAACTGGACGGCCATTACCAGCTCGATCCGCCAACCTACACCTACGCCGGGCAGCGTTACGAGTTGTGCTACCTCGGTGAGCTGCTGAAAACCGGCGCCCGGCCGAAACTGCTGGGCCAGAGCCAGCCCTTGCCGGTGCTGCTGGTGCAGTGCAACGAGCGGCATGTTGCGGTGCAGGTGGACGCTACCGCCGGGACCCGAGAGATTGTGGTCAAGAGCCTCGGTCCGCAGTTCTCGGCGGTACAGGGCCTGTCCGGGGCGACGATCCTGGGGGACGGCCGGGTGGTGTTGATTCTCGACCTGCTGGCGCCGATCCGCGCCTTGCCCCACCAGGTGCCGCGCCGCCAAGTGCCGGTAGAAGGCGAGGGCGAACCGCAACGGCCGCTGCTGGTGCTGGTGGTGGACGACTCAGTGACCGTGCGCAAGGTCACCAGTCGCCTGCTGGAGCGCCATGGCATGCACGTCCTGACTGCCAAGGATGGCGTGGATGCCATGGCGCTGCTGGCCGAGCACGCCCCGGACCTGATGCTGCTGGACATCGAGATGCCGCGCATGGACGGCTTCGAAGTGGCCACGCAAGTGCGCAACGACCCGCGCCTGGCGCACCTGCCGATCATCATGATCACCTCCCGCACCGGCCAGAAACACCGCGACCGTGCCATGGCCATCGGCGTCAACGACTACCTGGGCAAGCCGTACCAGGAATCGGTGCTGCTCGACAGCATCGCCCACTGGAGCAAGACCCATGCATGACCTGCACCACTCGCGTACCGACCACCTCACCGGCCTGCTGCTGCCACTGGCCGACCGCCACCTGATCCTGCCCAACGTGGCCGTGGCCGAGTTGATCGACTATCAGAGCAGCGCCTTCGACATGGACACCCCGCCGTGGTTTCTGGGGTGGGTGAGCTGGCGCGAACGGCAGATCCCGCTGCTGAGCTTCGAATCGGCCTGTGGCCAGAAAACCGTGATTGGCGAACGAGTGCGCATCGTCGTCCTCAACGCCCTGGGCGGGCGGCCGGAGCTGAGGTTCATCGCACTGTTGGTGCAGGGCATCCCACGCTCCTACAAGCTCGACACTCAACTGAGCTACGTCGACGTGCCGCTGTGCGGGTTGGAGCAGGCGGCGGTGCAGGTGGGGGAGCATGTAGCGAAGGTGCCGGATTTGTTGGCGTTGGAGGAGTTGGTGGTGGCTGCGGGATTGGTTCGGCAGCACAAATCCTGAGACATACGAAGTTCCAATGAGCTTGCCCGCGAGGTGGCCTGATAGTCGTTGACCGGGTGCATATCCATTTCTGCGGTAACGGCCACTTAGGGTTCCGCCCTGACGGCGACTCACTTTTGAGAAGCGCAAAAGTAAGCAAAACGCTTTATGCCCCACCACTCGGTGCCTCGCTAGGGCTCGGCATGCCCTCACTCCGGCATTGCTCCGTGGGCCCGCCGCGAAGGGCCATCCATGGCCCAGCGCGGCTATCCCGGCATCCATGCCGGGATGCCCACTCCACAATGCCTGCGTTCGGCCAGCGTGGTTAACGGGGCGCCGAAATCAACGTCCATCGCGAGGCGGCCTTATAGCCGACCTGTTCCGCCCGCGTGTACTCAATTCCAATGTGGGCTTGCCCGCGAAGGCGGCGGCACATTCTGCATTGATGCGAGCAGAGCCGCCGCCATCGCGAGCAGGCTCGCTCCCACACGGGGCATCGTTGCGCCGTGATTAACCGGCCTACCAATAACCCTGTGGCGAGGGAGCTTGCTCCCGCTCGGCTGCGTAGCAGCCGCGAACCCGGCAATGCGGTCTGCCTGAAATACACAGGGGCCTGCTTCGCAGGCCAGCGGGAGCAAGCTCCCTCGCCACACAGGGCGGTGTGTCCATCCCACCATTACTCCAACCGTAACGATCCACCGCTGAGCTTGATTGATGCGCCTGCCACGACCCTCCTAAGGTAACCCCCACGACAGCGAACCCGTGGAGTGGTCATGACAACAACAATATCCCCCGACTCGCGCTGGACGCGGCGACGCAGCGAAAAGCAGCGGCGTCTCGAACTGGTGAAGGGGCTTGCCGACGGTGTGGTGTTGCCCACCGACAAGATCGTTACAGCGCTGGAAGCGTTGATCCTGCCCGGCGACCGCGTGGTGCTGGAGGGCAATAACCAGAAGCAGGCGGACTTTCTCTCGCGCTCGCTGGCGAAAGTCGATCCTTCGAAGTTGCACGATTTACACATGATCATGCCCAGCGTCGGCCGGTCCGAGCACCTGGACCTGTTCGAACGCGGCATCGCCCGCAAGCTCGACTTCTCCTTCGCCGGCACCCAGAGCCTGCGCATCAGCCAATTGCTGGAAGACGGCCTGCTGGAAATCGGCGCGATCCACACCTACATCGAACTCTATGCCCGCCTGGTGGTGGACCTGATTCCCAACGTGGTGCTCTCGGCCGGTTTCATGGCCGACCGTGCCGGCAATATCTACACCGGTCCCAGCACCGAAGACACGCCGGCGCTGATCGAACCGGCGGCCTTCAGTGACGGTATCGTCATTGTCCAGGTCAACCAGTTGGTGGACGACGTCAGTGACCTGCCGCGAGTCGACATTCCGGCGTCCTGGGTCGATTTCGTGGTGGTGGCCGACAAGCCGTTCTACATCGAGCCGCTGTTCACCCGTGACCCGCGCCACATCAAGCCTGTGCATGTGCTGATGGCGATGATGGCGATCCGCGGGATCTACGAAAAACACAACGTTCAATCCCTCAACCACGGCATCGGTTTCAACACCGCCGCCATCGAACTGATCCTGCCGACCTACGGTGAATCCCTTGGCCTGAAGGGCAAGATCTGCCGCAACTGGACCCTCAATCCACACCCGACCCTGATCCCGGCTATTGAAAGCGGCTGGGTCGAAAGCGTGCATTGTTTTGGCACTGAGTTGGGCATGGAAAACTATATCGCCGCGCGACCAGATGTGTTTTTCACCGGTCGCGATGGCTCGCTGCGTTCCAATCGCATGGTTTGCCAACTGGCCGGGCAATATGCGGTGGACCTGTTCATCGGCGCCACCCTGCAAGTGGACGGCGACGGCCATTCCTCCACCGTGACCCGTGGCCGACTGGCCGGCTTCGGTGGGGCACCGAACATGGGCCACGACCCACGCGGTCGCCGCCACGGCACGCCGGCCTGGCTCGACATGCGCCATGGCGATGGCGAGGCGCCGTTGCTCGAACGCGGTAAGAAGCTGGTGGTGCAGATGGTCGAGACGTTCCAGGAGGGCGGCAAACCGACCTTCGTCGAGACTCTCGACGCGGTGGACGTGGCGAAGAAAGCCGGCATGCCCCTGGCGCCGATCATGATCTACGGCGATGACGTCACCCATTTGCTCACCGAAGAGGGCATCGCCTACCTGTACAAGGCCCGCTCCCTGGAAGAGCGCCAGGCGATGATCGCGGCTGTGGCCGGCGTCACTGCCATTGGCCTGCGCCATGACCCGAAAGACACCGCGCGCATGCGCCGCGAAGGGTTGATCGCTTTGCCGGAAGACCTCGGCATCCGTCGCACCGACGCCACCCGCGAGTTGCTCGCGGCCAAGAGCGTGGCCGATCTGGTGGAGTGGTCCGGTGGCCTCTACAACCCGCCCGCCAAGTTCAGGAGCTGGTAAATGCACGCCTTTAACCTGCAACCGAAAAAACTGTCCTTGGCCGAACGTCTGGCGGACATGGCGGTGGATGCGCTGATCGACGAGGCCGACCTGTCGCCCAAACCCGCCCTGGTGGACCGGCGCGGCAACGGCGCCCACACCGATCTGCACCTGGGCCTGATGCACGCCTCGGCGCTGTCGCTGTGGCCCGCGTTCAAGGCCATGGCCGAAACCGCTCTTGATTGTGGCGAAATCGGCCTGCCATTGCGCGAAGCCCTCGGCCGGATCGGCCGTGAAGGTGAAGCCGCGATGCTTGCCACCACCGGCGGCGTGAACACCCACCGTGGCGCGATCTGGGCCTTGGGCTTGCTCGTGGCGGCGACGGCGCTGGAGCCTGAATCCAATGCTCCAGGCGCAGTCACCCTGAGGGCTGCGCGCCTGGCCTTGCTCAACGACCGCTATGCGCCCCAGCCCTTGAGCCATGGTGCCCAGGTGGCTCAGCGCTACGGCGTACGCGGTGCCCGGGAAGAAGCGCAACTGGCGTTCCCGGCGGTGACTGGCCTCGGCCTGCCGCAACTCAAGCGCAGCCGCGCGGCGGGGGCGGGCGAGCAGAACGCCCGGCTCGATGCCTTGCTGGCGATCATGACCACCCTGGCCGATACCTGCGTGCTCTACCGTGCTGGCGAACCCGGTTTGCAGGCTATGCAGTTGGGCGCCAAGGCGGTGCTCGATGCCGGTGGCAGTGCCAGCCTGGGCGGACGCCGCCAGTTGCACGCGCTGGACCAACAACTGATTGCCTTGAATGCCTCGCCTGGCGGCGCTGCCGACCTGCTCGCCGCCTGCCTGTTCCTCGATCGTATCGAACGCGGCGATGGCCTCTTCCCTGGAGTGTGCTGATGGAAACCTTATCCTTTGAATTCCCCGCCGGGCAGCCGCCACGAGGGCGGGCGCTGGTGGGCTGCGTCGGCTCGGGCGACCTGGAAGTGCTGATCGAACCCGGCCTGGCGGGCAAGTTGACCATCCAGGTACAGACCTCGGTCAACGGCAGCGAGCAACGCTGGCAGCACCTGTTCGCCCGCATGTTCGACGGCCAGACGCCGCCGGCCTTGTCTATCGACATCCACGATTTCGGCGCCACCCCCGGCGTGGTGCGTTTGCGCCTGGAGCAAGGCTTCGAGGAGATCGGCCATGACTGACAGTGCAGCGTTGCTCAACAAGCACAGCTTCGTCGAACTCGGCGCCCGGCAGCGGGCCAAGGCCTTGCTCGATGACGGCACTTTTCGCGAACTGCTCGATCCCTTCCAGCGGATCATGTCGCCCTGGCTGCTGCGCCAGGGCGTGGTGCCGCAAAGCGACGACGGTGTGGTGATCGCCAAAGGCAGCCTCGATGGCCTGCCCGTGGTGATCGCCGCCATCGAAGGCGCGTTCCAGGGCGGCAGCCTCGGTGAAGTCGGCGGGGCGAAGATTGCCGGTGCGCTGGAACTGGCCGCCGAGGACAATCGCAAAGGCATCCCGACCCGCGCGGTGTTGCTGCTGGAAACCGGCGGCGTGCGTTTGCAGGAAGCCAACCTCGGGTTGGCGGCGATTGCCGAGATTCATTCGGCGATCGTCGACCTGCGCCAATACCAGCCGGTGGTCGGCGTGGTGGCTGGCAGCGTCGGCTGTTTCGGAGGCATGTCCATCGCCGCCGGGCTGTGCAGTTATCTGCTGGTGACCCAGGAAGCGCGGCTGGGCCTTAACGGCCCACAAGTGATCGAACAGGAGGCCGGGATCGACGAATACGACTCCCGCGACCGGCCGTTCATTTGGAGCCTGACCGGCGGCGAGCAACGTTTCGTCAGTGGACTGGTGGACCGTTATGTCGCCGATGATGTGGCGCGGATCCGCCAGCAGGTCAGCCAATTGCTGCACCTGGGCGTTCCCGCGCAACACCGCAGCGGCCAGGCCGAGCTGTTCCTGCAACGCCTGGCCCGTTTGGACACTGAAGTGCAAATCGAGCCGGCCACGGTTCGTCAGCTGTATCAGGGAGAACGCCCATGAACTCGTATTCATTGAGAGGCTTGCGCTGGTTCGAGGCCTTGAGCGGCGGCGCCAAACCGTTGGAAAGCTTGCCTGCTTCGTTGAAGGTCGCGGACGTCATGCTGGGCGGGCAACACGTGCGCCTGCTGGCGGTGGTGGCGGATCCCGACAGTCGTTTTCCCCGTGCCCGCAACGGCGAGGTGGGTTTGCTCGAGGGTTGGGGCCTGGCCAAGGCCGTGGACGATGCCATCGACGCCGACCGTGATGCATCCCACAAGCGTGCGTTGATCGCCGTTGTCGATGTGCCGAGCCAAGCCTATGGCCGGCGCGAAGAAGCCCTCGGTATTCATCAGGCCTTGGCCGGTGCAGCGGACAGCTATGCCCGCGCACGATTGGCCGGGCATCCGGTGATCGGTTTGTTGGTGGGCAAGGCGATGTCCGGAGCGTTTCTGGCCCACGGCTACCAGGCCAACCGCCTGATTGCGCTGCGCGATCCCGGGGTGATGGTCCACGCCATGGGCAAGGCCTCGGCGGCGCGGGTGACCCTGCGCAGCGTCGAGGAGCTTGAAGCCCTGGCCGCCAGCGTGCCGCCGATGGCCTATGACATCGACAGCTTTGCCAGCCTGGGGTTGTTATGGGAAATTTTGTCGGTGGAGCAAATCGAACAGCCCTTGGCGGAGGATCTGACGCGGGTAACGGATTGTCTGCTCCAGGCGATTGAAGATGTCGAGGCGGGGCCGCGTGATCTGAGCGGCCGTCTGGGGGCGTACAACCGCATCGCGTCGAGCCGGGTTCGCCAACTGCTGAGAGAGCAGTGGTGAGTACGTATCTGGCCCATGACCTGCTCTGGGGGCTGACTCCGGAGCAGTTGGCTGCGGATGCGCCAACATGGGTAGTCGAGTCGATCACCGCCGGTCAACCGGTGGTGGTTCGGCGCGCACTGACGGCACCGGATCAAATCGCGGTCGGCGTGCGCGGGCGCTTGCGCGAGCAGCGTTATGCAACCTCGATGGCGATCGCGGCGATTGCCCGTCGCGTCATGCCAGAAGACCTTTGTCACGTTGCCTCGACTCGCGACTTGCCAGCCCTGCAAGCACTGTCCCGCCTGCGTCCGCTGCTCGATGCCAGTGGCTGGACCTGGGGCGTCAGCGGCAGCGCCGGGTTCGAGCTCGCCACGGGTATCGAGGCGCTGCATGAACGCAGCGACCTGGATTTGATTCTGCGGGTGCCGCATTTTCTCGATCGTCTCCAGGCCGGGGAATTGCTGGCGCAACTGGATGCCTCGGTTTGTGCCGTGGATATGCAGTTGCAAACACCCTGCGGTGCCGTCGCCTTGCGCGAGTGGGCGGGTTCGTCGCGGCGGGTCTTGCTCAAGGACGACGTGCAGGCACGGCTGGTGAGCGATCCTTGGCAGCCTTCATTGGAGCAAGTCGCGTGAGCAGCCTCTTCGTCTTTCCCGGCCAGGGTGCGCAGCGCGCGGGCATGCTCCAGGGCCTGGCGCCGCAAGTCCTCGACGAGGCGGCTGACGTGCTCGGTGAGGACGTGTTGCAACTGGACAGCGCCGAGGCCTTGCAGTCGACCCGCGCCGTGCAGCTGTGTTTGTTGATCGCCGGTGTGGCGGCGGCCCGTCAACTGCTGGAGCAGGCACCTGCCCCGGACTACGTGGCGGGACTGTCCATCGGTGCTTATCCGGCGGCGGTGGTGGCCGGGGCGCTGGGATTCGAGGATGCTTTGCGGCTGGTCAGCTTGCGGGGCGAATTGATGCAGCAGGCGTATCCGCAAGGCTATGGCATGACCGCGATCATCGGCCTCGACCTCGCGGCAGTGGAGGCATTGCTGGCGCAGGTGCACAGCGACCACACTCCGGTCTACCTGGCCAACATCAACGCGGATAACCAGGTGGTCATCGCTGGCAACGATGAGGCCATGAACAACGTTGCCAGGCAGGCGCGCAGCCTGGGCGCCGGGAAGGCCTGTCGACTGGCGGTGAGCGTGCCGTCCCATTGTCCGTTGCTGGAAGCACCGGCCCGGGCATTGGCCCAGGCATTTGCCGACGTGTCGTTGAAGGCACCGGCCTTGGGTTATCTCAGCGGTAGCCGCGCGCGACCGCTGATCGACACCGAGGCTTTGCGCGACGACCTGGCGTTCAACATGTGCCGTGTGGTGGATTGGCGCGGCACCGTGCAAAGCGCCTACGAGCGAGGCGTGCGACTACAGATCGAACTGCCGCCCGGTGCGGTGCTGACCGCCCTGGCGCGCCGGGTATTCGAGCAGGGCACTGTCATGGCTTTCGACGGCGCCCGGCTCGACACCTTGCAGGCGCTGTTGCGTGAGGAGGGAAACCGCCAACCCTAAACCACCGACTCAAGCTGGCGAAGCACAAAAACAACAACTTCGACGATGCACTTTGAGGACTACGACAATGATTATTTACGGTGTGGCGCTGTTGGCGATCTGTACGCTGACAGGGGTGATCCTGGGCGACATGCTCGGGGTGTTGCTGGGTGTCAAATCCAACGTGGGCGGGGTCGGCATTGCCATGATCCTGCTGATCTGCGCGCGGTTATGGACACAAAAGCGCGGCGGCATGACCAAGGACTGCGAGATGGGCGTCGCCTTCTGGGGCGCCATGTACATTCCGGTGGTGGTCGCGATGGCCGCGCAACAGAACGTGGTCACGGCCCTGCACGGTGGCCCGGTGGCGGTGCTGGCGGCGATTGGTTCGGTGGTGCTTTGCGGTTGCACCATTGCGCTGATCAGTCGGACCCACAAAGGCGAACCCTTGCCCGATGAACCGGCTGAACTCACGCCGCTCGGCACCCCTGTAGGAGGCCGCTGATATGTGGGATCTCATCGAGAAAGGCCTGGAACATAACGGTCTGATCACGGCGTTCGCGTTCGTGGGCGTGATCATGTGGGTGTCGGTGGTGTTGTCCAAGCGCCTGACCTATGGCCGGGTCCACGGCTCGGCGATCGCCATCGTCATCGGCCTGGTACTGGCCTGGGTCGGCGGAACCATGACCGGCGGGCAGAAAGGCCTGGCGGATCTGTCGCTGTTTTCCGGCATTGGCTTGATGGGCGGGGCCATGCTGCGTGACTTCGCCATCGTTGCCACGGCGTTCGAAGTGCAGGCCACCGAAGCGAAGAAGGCCGGGTTGATCGGAGCCATCGCGTTGTTGCTGGGGACGATCCTGCCGTTCATCGTCGGTGCGAGCATCGCCTGGGTGTTCGGTTACCGCGACGCGGTGAGCATGACCACCATTGGCGCGGGGGCGGTGACGTACATCGTCGGGCCGGTAACCGGGGCGGCGATTGGCGCGACGTCGGATGTCATGGCACTGTCGATTGCCACCGGGTTGATCAAGGCGATCATCGTGATGGTCGGCACGCCCATGGCGGCACGCTGGATGGGCCTGGATAACCCGCGTTCGGCCATGGTGTTTGGCGGCCTGGCCGGGACGGTGAGTGGGGTGACGGCAGGCTTGGCGGCGACGGATCGGCGGCTGGTGCCCTATGGTGCGTTGACGGCGACCTTCCACACCGGGCTAGGGTGCTTGCTCGGGCCTTCGTTGTTGTACTTCATTGTTCGTGGGATTGTCGGTTAATCGGCGACTGCTTTTTGTGGCGAGGGAGCTTGCTCCCGCTGGGCTGCGCAGCAGCCCCAAAAGAGCGGGTGCTACGCACCCGAGCGGGAGCAAGCTCCCTCGCCACAATAAGGTTTCAGGCCTGGCGGTTGGCATACATCCGGCACTCAGCCAACAGCGCCAGCAGATTCGGATCACGCTCCTTGGCCTTCAGGAACACCACGCCAATGCGCTGTTGTAGCCGATACCTTTCCTGCAACGGGATCAATTTCACCCGGTTTTCATACACCGCCGCAATTCGTCCCGGCAGCAACGCGTAGCCCACCCCGGAGCTGACCATGCTCAGCAGGGTGAAGATGTCGTTGACCTGCATTGCCACCTTCGGTTCGAACCCCGCCTGCTTGAACACCCGGATACCGTCCTGGTGCGTGGCAAAACCCTGGGTCAGGGTGATGAACGTCTCGTCGCGCACCTCGGCCAGATCGACCTCGCTGCGCCGGGCAAAGGGTGAGTCGGCCGGCGTGGCGAGGAAGATGTCATCGCAAAACAGCTCGATATGCTCACAGTCCGGGTCGTTAACGCTGTCGTCCAGGGAGATCAGGATCGCGTCCACTTCCATGTTCTTGAGCTTGTAGAGCAGGTCGATGTTCGAGCCCAGGATCAGGTCGATATTGAGCTCGCTGCGACGGATTTTCAGGCCCATGATCAGTTGCGGCACGGTCTTGACCGTCAACGAATACAGCGAGCCGAGCTTGAAGCGTTCGGCGGAGAAACCAGCGGCTTCGCGGGTCAGGCGTACGCTTTCGACCACGTCCTGGATCAGCTTCTGCGCCCGCTCTTCCAGCACGTAAGCGCTTTCCAGCGGCGTGAGGTTGCGGCCTTCGTGCTTGAACAACGGGCAGCGCAGGGCGCTCTCCAGCGAGTGAATGGCCCGGTGCACACTGACATTGCTGGTCTGCAACTCGGCTGCCGCCCGCGCCAGGTTGCCGGTGCGCATGAAGGCCAGGAACACCTCGAGTTTCTTCAGGGTCAATTCTTCGTCGATCAGCATGGGGTGGGCTCTTATTCGTATCGCCCGATTGTGCCCCAATTGGCCTTTGTAGCGAGGGGATTTAGCTGTGATGAATATCCAGTGGCGGAACACTAATCTGTGGCGAGGGAGCTTGCTCCCGCGCGGCCGGGCTGGCGCTCCAGTGCGCAGCGCCCGCTCTTTTTGGGGCCGCTTCGCAGCCCAGCGGGAGCAAGCTCCCTCGCCACTGAAACCTCACTGCACTTGAGTATTGGCAGGCTGCAAGCAAACCATTGCACTTTGCAGCGCCAGGCCTGAGCCTTGGCGTCTGCTCTGGAATGTGAGGTGGGACTGGATGTATCACGGAGAACGACTCAATGCCTGGACGCACTTGGTCGGGGCGGTGGCGGCTTTTATCGGGGCGGTGTGGTTGCTGGTGATTGCCGGGATGGCGGGCGATCCGTGGAAGATCGTCAGTGTGGCGATCTACGGGTTCACCCTGCTGGTGCTGTACAGCGCTTCGACGGTTTACCACAGCGTGCGCGGGCGCAAAAAAGCGATCATGCAGAAGGTCGATCACTTTTCGATCTACCTGCTGATCGCCGGCAGCTACACCCCGTTCTGCCTGGTGACCCTGCGCGGGCCGTGGGGCTGGACCTTGTTCGGGATCGTCTGGGGGCTGGCGCTGATAGGGATACTGCAGGAGATCAAGCCACGCTCCGAAGCGCGGATCCTGTCGATCGTCATCTACGCGGTGATGGGCTGGATCGTGCTGGTGGCGGTCAAGCCGCTGCTGGCGGCCCTGGGCAGCGCCGGGTTTGTCTGGCTGGCCTCGGGCGGCGTGTTGTACACCGTGGGCATTATCTTCTTCGCCCTCGACCATCGGCTGCGCCACGCCCATGGCATCTGGCACCTGTTCGTGATCGCCGGCAGCCTGCTGCACTTCGTGGCGATTCTGTTTTATGTGCTCTAACCCCTGAGCAACCTGGATTCAATGTGGGACCTGCGGCGGCTTAGAAATCCCCCCACAACTGCTGCGCCACCGCCAGCGCCACCACCGGCGCGGTTTCGGTGCGCAGCACGCGAGGGCCGAGGCGGGCGGCATGGTAGCCGGCGGTCTTGGCCTGTTCGACTTCGGCGTCCGACAAACCGCCTTCAGGACCAATCAGGAACGCCAGTGTCGACGGTTTGTCATGGCTGGCCAGCGGCTCGGCCACCGGATGCAGCACCAGTTTGAGCTCGGCCTCGGTCTGCTTCAGCCAGTCGGCCAGCAGCAGGGGCGGGTGGATGATCGGCACGCTCGAGCGCCCGCATTGCTCACAGGCACTGATTGCCACCTGGCGCCAGTGCAGCAGGCGCTTGTCGGCGCGCTCGTCCTTGAGGCGCACTTCGCAGCGTTCGCTGAAAATCGGCGTGATCTCGCTGACCCCCAGCTCCGTGGCTTTCTGGATCGCCCAATCCATGCGCTCGCCCCGGGACAGGCCCTGGCCGAGGTGGATGCGCAACGGCGATTCAGGTTGCCCGGCGAACTGCTCGTCCAATTGCACCCGCACGCGTTTCTTGCCGACTTCGGCCAGGGTGCCGCGAAACTCCTGGCCCGAGCCGTCGAACACCTGCACCGCATCGCCTTCGGCCATGCGCAGCACACGGCCGATGTAGTGGGCCTGGGCCTCGGGCAGTTCGTGGTCGCCGAGGCTCAGGGGCGCGTCGATGAAGAAGCGGGACAGTCTCATGTTTTGTTCTCTATTGAATCTGAATTCGGCAGTGCTGCAAGGGAGCTTTTGTGGCGAGGGAGCTTGCTCCCGCTCGGCCGGGCTGGCGCTCCAGTGCGCAGCGCCCGCTCTTCTTTAGGGCCGCTGCGCAGCCCAGCGGGAGCAAGCTCCCTCGCCACAGAGAGACTTGTTGTCAGCCCGGGTCGCGATAACCGGGATGAAAGTCCTTCGGTACCGCCACGCTGACCTTGTCCCGGGTGGCGATGTCGATGCCTTCGCTGGCCACTTCGGCCAGGAAATCGATCTGCTCCGGGGTGATGACATACGGCGGCAGGAAATACACCACGCTGCCCAGTGGGCGCAGCAAGGCACCACGCTCCAAGGCATGCTGGAACACACTCAGGCCGCGCCGTTCCTGCCACGGATAAGCGGTTTTGCTGGCCTTGTCCTTGACCATCTCGATGGCCAGCACCATGCCAGTCTGGCGCACTTCGGCGACGTTCGGGTGATCGGCCAGGTGCGCGGTGGTGCTCGCCATGCGCTGGGCCAGGGCCTGGTTGTTTTCGATGACGTTGTCGTCCTCGAAGATATCCAGTGTCGCCAGGGCCGCCGCGCAGGCCAGCGGGTTACCGGTGTAGCTGTGGGAGTGCAGGAAGGCGCGCAGGGTCGGGTAGTCATCGTAGAACGCGCTGTAGACCTCGTCGGTGGTCACGCACGCGGCCAGCGGCAGGTAGCCGCCGGTCAGGGCCTTGGACAGGCAGAGGAAATCCGGCGTGATGCCGGCCTGCTCACAGGCGAACATCGTCCCGGTACGGCCAAAGCCGACGGCGATTTCGTCGTGGATCAGGTGCACGCCATAGCGATCGCAAGCCTCGCGCAGCAACTTCAGGTACACCGGGTGGTACATGCGCATGCCGCCGGCGCCCTGGATCAGCGGTTCGACGATCACTGCCGCCACCGTGTCGTGGTGCTCGGCCAGGGTCTGTTCCATGGCCGCGAACAGGTTGCGCGAATGTTCTTCCCAACCCATGCCTTCAGGGCGGTGGTAGCAATCGGGGCTCGGCACCTTGATCGTGTCCAGCAGCAACGCCTTGTAGGTTTCAGTGAACAACGGCACATCGCCCACCGACATCGCCGCGATGGTTTCGCCGTGGTAACTGTTGCTCAGGGTGACGAAGCGCTTCTTGTCCGGCCGACCGCGATTGATCCAGTAGTGGAAGCTCATCTTCATCGCCACTTCGATGCAGGACGAGCCGTTATCGGCGTAGAAGCACCGGGTCAGGCCTTCGGGCGTCATCTTCACCAAGCGTTCGGACAGTTCGATCACCGGTTGATGGCTGAATCCAGCCAGGATCACGTGTTCCAGCTGATCGACCTGATCCTTGATCCGCTGGTTGATGCGCGGGTTGGCGTGGCCGAACACGTTGACCCACCAGGAGCTGACGGCATCGAGATAGCGCTTGCCTTCGAAATCTTCCAGCCACACGCCTTCACCGCGCCTGATGGGGATCAGCGGCAGCTGTTCGTGATCTTTCATCTGGGTGCAGGGATGCCACAGCACCGCGAGGTCGCGTTGCATCCACTGGTTATTCAGGCCCATTAACAGTCTCCTCGAGGCGGCTCGCGGCGGGCGCGGGCAAAACAATCGCGCAAGCCTATGCAATGGCGGCCCCGGGGACAACCCATTGTGTCATTGCGGCGACTTTGAGCGAGGCGATAGACGTCGCTGGCGGCGCTTTGATGGCTGACGTATTCTTCCCGGCTCTTCTGAGCTGTCTGGCTCGAAAAACTGAAATTACCTACGTTTACTCCGGAGTTCGTTGAATGTCTGCTGGTTGGCTGCGCGCCTGTGCGCTGGTGATGATAGGGCTGTCCAGCGTTTCGGCGCTGGCCAAGGACAAGCAACCGACGGCCATCGTCATCGGCGGCGGCCTGGCGGGACTCACGGCGGCCTATGAGCTGCAGAACAAAGGCTGGGCCGTGACCCTGCTGGAAGCCAAGCCGAGCCTGGGCGGTCGTTCGGGCATGGCCACCAGCGAGTGGATCGGCAATGAGAAGACGCAGCCGGTGCTGAACAAGTACGTCTCGACCTTCAAGCTGAGCACCACGCCGGCCCCGGAATTCGTGCGCACCCCCAGCTACTTGATCGACGGCACCTACTTCACCGCTGCGGACCTGGCGACCAAACAGCCGGCCACGGCTGAAGCCCTCAAGCGCTACGAAACCACCCTGGACGAACTGGCGCGCTCCATCGAAGACCCGCAGAATCCGGCGGCCAACAACACATTGCACGCGCTGGACCAGATCACCGTGTCCAACTGGCTCGACCGTCTGCAACTGCCGGCCACGGCGCGGCAGTTGGTGAACCAGGAGATTCGCACCCGTTACGACGAGCCTTCGCGTCTGTCGCTGCTGTATTTCGCCCAGCAGAACCGCGTCTATCGTGGCGTGTCCGACCGCGACCTGCGGGCCTCGCGCCTGTTGGGTGGCAGCCCGACCCTGGCCCAGGCGTTCGTCAAGCAACTGAAAACCATCAAGACCAATTCGCCCGTGTCGGCCATTTCCCAGGACAAGGACGGGGTGACCGTCAAGGTTGGCGCCGTTGGCTATCAGGCTGACTACGTGGTGCTGGCGGTGCCGCTGCGGGCGCTGAACAAGATCCAGTTGACCCCGGCCCTGGATGCCCAGCATCAAGGCGCGATCAAGGGCACCAACTACGGCTGGCGCGACCAGATCATGCTCAAGTTCAAGACCCCGGTCTGGGACAGCAAGGCGCGCATGTCTGGCGAGATCTACAGCAACACTGGCCTGGGCATGATGTGGATCGAGCCGGCCATGAAGGGCGGCGCCAACGTGGTCATCAACCTGTCGGGCGACAACGCCCGGGTGATGCAGGCTTTCGGCGACAAGCAGATGGTCGACCAGGTACTGATCCGTCTGCACGCGTTTTATCCCCAGGCCCGTGGCGCGTTCACCGGTTATGAGATTCGTCGCTACAGCACCGACCCTTCCATGGGCGGCGCGTACCTGGCCTTTGGTCCGGGCCAGATCAGCAAATACTGGCGCCTGTGGGAAAAACCATTGCAGCGTGTAGCCTTTGCCGGCGAACACACCGACACCTTGTACCCGGGCACCCTGGAAGGCGCATTGCGCAGCGGCCAGCGGGCCGCCAGCCAGGTTGAAGACCTGGCGGCGGGCAAGTCGTTTGAACCGGCCAAGGTCGCGCCGGCTGCAACGGCGGCAGCTGCCGGTGCCGTGGCGGCGAAGAAGGGCAACTTCTTCAGCAACCTGTTCGGTGGCTCGGATGACGAGAAGAAGCCGGAGCCGGTCAAGGCACCGGAGCCGGTAGCGCCTGCTCCAACGCCTGCGCCGGCACCCGTCCCAGCACCCGCACCGGTGGAACCACCAGCGCCTGCTCCGACGAAAGTTGAGCCAACCAAGAAAGCAACGGCCAAACCGGCGGCGAAAAAACCAGCTGCCAAGACCCCGGCTAAAAAAGCGCCGACCAAGGCACCGGTGAAAAAGGCCGAGCCGGCGAAGAAGCCAGCAGTCAAACCGACGACGGCTACTGAAACCAATTCCCAGTAACGATCAGGTGGAAAGAACGCGGCTCAGGGGCCTAATGCTGCTCACTTAAGGCAATCGACAAATCCGTGGCGAGGGAGCTTGCTCCCGCTGGGCCGCGAAGCGGCCCCAAACCTGCCAA